>PEUI01000405.1:3614-12322 GCA_002785585.1 Lysobacterales bacterium CG02_land_8_20_14_3_00_62_12 | reverse complement strand
TTGAGCCGACCTACATGTTCCGTCGCCCATCACACGGCGGCTGCACCGCCGACGATTTCTGAAATTTCCTGGGTGATTGCTGCCTGCCGGGCCTTGTTGTAGATCAGTTGCAGGTCACCGATCAATTTGTTGGCGTTGTCGGATGCCGCCTTCATCGCCACCATGCGGGCGGCGTGTTCGGAGGCTAGATTTTCCAGCACCGCCTGGTAGACCAGTGACTCGATATAGCGGGTCAACACGCTATCCAGCACGGTCTTCGGATCGGGCTCGTAGAGGTAGTCCCAGTCGTGACGGGTCACCATGGTTTCATCGGCGGGTAGCGGCAGCAGTTGGTCGGTACGCGCCAACTGCGCCATCGTGTTGATGAAATCGTTGTAGCAGAGAAACACGCGGTCGATGCGGGCATCGGCGTAAGCATCCAACATCACTTTCATGATGCCGATCAATTGGTGGACCTGCGGCTTTTCACCGAGGTGGGTGACGCTGCCGACCAGGTTCACCTTGAGGCGACGGAAAAACGCCGACGCTTTTTGACCGATGGCGACGATGTCGACTTCAACGCCGCGGCTTTGCCAGTCGCGGATCTCGACCAGCAGTTTGCGGAACATTTGGGAATTGAGACCACCGCACAGCCCACGGTCGGTCGAGATCACCACGTAGCCGACGCGCCGCACGCTGCCGCGCTCAGCCAAAAACGGATGCGTGTATTCGCTATTGGCGCGGGCGACATGGCCAATCACCTGGCGCATCAAGCGCGAATACGGCCGCGAGGCGCGCATCTTGTCTTGCGCCTTGCGGATCTTGCTGGCCGAGACCATTTCCAGCGCGCTGGTCACCTTGCGGGTGTTCTGCACGCTTTTGATCTTGGTCCGGATTTCTTTAGTGCCTGCCATACCGATGACGGAGGACAGATAACGGAGGACAGAAGAGCAGAAAGCTCATCGGCGCCTGGTGATCTTGTCCTTCAGCTCCTTAAGTGTCGAGTGATTTAGTCAACGTGGTGATGCTTACCAGGTTCCGGTTTTTTTGAACTCGGTGATGGCCGCCTTGAAGGCCGCTTCGATGCGGTCGTCCCAGTTGCCGGTGGCGATGATTTCGTCCATCACCGCTTTCTGGTTCTGCGCCATGAAGGCGTGCAGCCCGGATTCAAACGGCAACACCCGCGCCAGCGCCACGTCGTCCAGATAACCTTCGTTGGCGGCGTAGATGGACAGCGCCATGTCGGCGATCGACATCGGCGCGTACTGTTTTTGCTTCATCAATTCGGTGACGCGCTGACCGCGTTCGAGCTGCTTGCGGGTGGCCTCGTCCAGGTCCGAGGCAAACTGGGCGAACGCCGCCAACTCACGGTATTGCGCCAGCGCCAACTTGATGCCGCCAGAAAGTTTTTTGATGATTTTGGTCTGCGCCGCGCCGCCGACGCGCGATACCGAGATACCGGGGTTGACCGCCGGCCGGATGCCGGCATTGAACAGGTCGGTCTCCAGAAAGATCTGGCCATCGGTAATCGAGATGACATTGGTCGGCACGAACGCGGAGACGTCGCCGGCCTGGGTTTCGATGATCGGCAGCGCGGTCAGCGAGCCGGTCTTGCCCTTGACGGCACCGTTGGTGAACTTTTCGACGTATGCCTCGTTGACCCGAGCGGCGCGCTCGAGCAGGCGCGAATGCAAATAGAAGACGTCGCCCGGATAGGCTTCGCGACCCGGTGGACGGCGCAACAGCAAAGAAATTTGCCGGTAGGCGACCGCCTGTTTGGAGAGATCGTCGTAGATGATCAAGGCATCTTCGCCACGATCACGGAAATATTCGCCCATGGTGCAGCCGGAATACGGGGCGATGTACTGCATCGCTGCCGATTCCGAAGCGGTGGCAGCGACGACGATGGTGTGCGCCAGTGCGCCGTGTTCTTCGAGCTTGCGCACGACGTTGGCGACCGACGAGTTTTTCTGACCAATGGCGACGTAGATGCACTTAACGCCAGTGCCCTTCTGGTTGATGATGGCGTCGATGGTGAGCGCGGTCTTGCCGGTTTGGCGATCACCGATCACCAGTTCGCGCTGACCGCGGCCGATCGGGATCATCGCGTCCACCGATTTGTAGCCGGTCTGCACCGGCTGTGACACCGACTTGCGCCAGATCACGCCGGGTGCCACTTTTTCCACCGGTGCGGTGAGCTTGCACAGAATCGGGCCTTTGCCATCGATTGGATCACCGAGCGCGTTGACCACGCGGCCAAGCAGTTCCGGGCCGGTGGGTACTTCGAGAATGCGGCCGGTGGTTTTCACCGAGTCGCCTTCGCGCAGATGTTCGTAGTCGCCAAGCACCACGGTACCGACCGAATCGCGCTCCAGATTGAGCGCCAGCGCAAAGGTGTTGCCCGGCATCTCGATCATCTCGCCCTGCATCGCATCGGCGAGGCCGTGCACGCGGACGATGCCGTCGGCTACCGAGGTGATGGTGCCTTCGTTGCGGGCATCGCTGCTGGTCTTGAACGCCGCGATGCGATTCTTGATCAGCTCGCTGATCTCGGACGGATTCAGTGTGTTCTGCATGGCTTAAACCTCGGTGATGCGCGAAATTGGATGATGCGGATGCGGTGCCGGCTTCAGGCGCCGGGCGTGCGACGCATCCGTTTGGGGGTTGTCATAGGCTTAAAGCGGATTCGAGGCTGGCCAAGCGACCGCGAACGGAACCATCGATGACCATGCCGTCAGCGTCGATCAGGGCGCCGCCCAGAACCGCCGGATCGATCACGTTGACCAATTCGATCTCGCGATGGAAGCGATGTTTGAGTGCCACCTTCATCGCCTCGGCCTGGCTACCCGCGAGGCTGATGGCGGTGGTGGCAGTGACCCGAAGCACGCCCTCATGCTCCCGCTGGAGCGCATGGAATTGGGCGGCCACTTCTGCCAACAGCGACAGCCGCCGGTTGCTTCCGAGTTCGACCAAAAAGCGCGCGAACAGACTGTCTTGATTCTCGTCCGGCGGCATCACCAGCAACAGCAAGTCGGCCACTTGCAGATTGGGGCTGGCGAACGCTTCACTGGCTTGCGGCGTCGCCGCAACGCCAGCGGCAAACGTCAGTTTGGCCGACCACTCCGGCAACGCATTGGCCGAGCGGGCGACCTCGAAAGCGGCGCGTGCGTAAGGGCGGGCGAGGGTTTCAACGTTGGCCATGTCAGATCTCGCTGGCCAGTTGATCGAGTAGAACCTTGTGGGTGGTGGCGTCAATCTCGCGTTTCAGGATCTTTTCGGCGCCCGCAATGGCGAGCGCCGCCACCTGCTTGCGCAGGGTCTCTTTGGCGCGCACCGACAGGCTGTCGATCTCGCTGCGGGCTGCGGCCAGTTGCCGATTGCCTTCGCTGATCGCCACCGTCTTGGCCTGGTCTACGGTTTGCTGGGCTTGTTGCTGGGCCTTGTCCAGAATCTCCACCGCCTTGACCCGCGCGGCCTTGATTTCTTCAGCCGCTTTGTCGTCGGCGCGGGCCAGTTCGGCTTTGGCACGATCCGCCGCCGCCAAACCTTCGGCGATTTTCTTTTGGCGCTCTTCGATGGCCGCGATGATCAACGGCCAGCCGAACTTCATCACCAACCAGGCCACGGCAAAAAAAACCAAGCCCTGGATAAAGAGGGTAATGTTGATGTTCATTCAATTCTCCTCAGCGCTTGCTCGGCGCGGACGCAAGCGCGGACTGCTTACTGACCGAGCGCCGACAGGAACGGATTGGCGAACAGCAACAGCAAGGCGATGGCCACGCCGATGATCGGCACGGCGTCAAGCAAGCCCACGATGATGAACATTTTGGTCTGCAACATGGGTGCCAATTCCGGCTGACGCGAAGCGCCTTCGAGGAACTTGCCGCCGAGCAGACCGAAGCCGATCGCCGTGCCGAGTGCGCCGAGGCCAATCAACAGGCTCACAGCGATCAGGGTCATGCCCATTACGTCAGAAATCAGGTTAATGTTTTCCATTTGGAACTCCGTTCAAAAACTAAAAGTGGGGTGGAGACAAAGGTGCAGCGGGTTGCGAAAAGCGGTCAGTGGTGCTCGGCGGCGATGCTCAGGTAGACAATCGTCAGTGTCATGAAGATAAAGGCTTGCAAGGTAATGATCAGGATGTGGAAAACGGTCCAGGCGAAGCCCGCGACAAATTGCGCCGGGCCAAGCAGCCAAGTCGATACGCTGCCCAACTGCGCCCCCAGGGTCATCACCGCAATCAGCACGAAAATCAATTCGCCGGCATACATGTTGCCGAACAGCCGCAACGCCAGCGACAACGGCCGCACGGCCTCTTCGATCAAACGCAGCAGCAGGTTAGCCGGGGCCAGCGCCACTTTCATCACGGTTTTTTCGGCGTGAAAAGGCGCGGTCAGGAACTCACCGAAGAACAGGCCGACGCCTTTGTGGTTGATGCCGAAATACTGGATCAGCAGAAATACCGTGATCGACATGCCGAAGGTGGTATTGGGGTCGGCGGTGGCCACTACCCGCAGATAGGGCACGCCAGTCGCACCGGCGGCCCAAGGCAGCAAGTCCACCGGCAACATATCCATGAAGTTCATCAGCAACACCAAGCCAAAAATGGTGATGGCGAGCGGTGCGATCAACTTGCTATGGCCGTGGAAGGTTTCCTTGACCAGGCCATCGACGAACTCGACGATCATTTCGATCGCACACTGCAGCTTGCCGGGTACGCCGGAAGTGGCGCGTCTGGCGACCCGCAAAAAAACGAATACGAACAGCAACGCGATCGCAAACTTGAACAGCACGCTATCCCAGTGCACGTCCATAAAGCCCGGATCGTGGTGGCCAATGTTGTAGTCCGACAAATGCTTCAGATGGTGCTTGATGTAGTCGGTCATCGACTCTGGAGCGGAAGGTTCAGTAGTCATAAGACTTGCCTGGATGGGTACAAAGCGAAATAGAAAGCGGCGTGGGCCGCGAGCATCCCAGCGATCAGCGGCAGCGCCGACAGCCGCCAGACCGCGATCGCGAGATACAGCAAAATTACTGTCAGTAGCCACTTCAACAACTCGGCCACATAAAATGAGTTGAGCAAAGTTTTGACCGGCGCAATGCCGAACACAAACAGTCGCCAAGCAAAAAAACCGGTCCCGCTGGCGACGATCAACGCTCCGACCCCTGCCGCCAGCGCGGAGTCCCGGCCATCAATCAGACCAAGCAGCGCCGCCACCGCAGCCGCCAGACACTGTGCTTGCACGGCACGGCTGGCCAAATGCTTTCCAGTAGCCCCGGAGTTTTGCACGAACTTCTGATCCGTCGACTCGCCGCAGCGATCATGAGCGCTTGAAACCCGAACCGGCCCAACAAACCCGTTCAACAAAGCCGCGAGAGTCTAGCGTTTTTTTGCTGGAGACTGCAAGTGTGTTTTGATGGTTTGTTAGCCCAAAGCCGTAATGTCCCCTTTGTCCAAAGCTAAAGTGTCCCCTTTGGCTGAGGACAGGCGCTGGGTTCGAGAACAGCGGCGGCAAGCCGCCGCACTCCAAAGACACCACACTCCGAAGTAGTAGCGCTCTGGAAATAGCAGCGTTCGTATTTGGAGTGCGGGAGCTTGCTCCCGCTTTGCTCTCCGACGGGGTGGTTGCGGCCAGTCGCGGGCGCTGACCAATGGCAGGGGCGCTACGCTGGCAGCGTCGGCTAAACTGGTCGGTATAGTAATCTGCGGTCGAGGTCCATTTATGCGTCGCTACTGGCTGGTCCTGGTCATCGTCATCGTCGTGCTGGCTGCGGGCTTGAGCTGGTGGCATTTTGCCAACCGCCCCAGCGGCAGCAAGGGGCCGCCACCGGGCATGGGCAGCGTCCAGGTCGAGACCGTGGTGGTACGGGCGGAAGCCCTGCCCAGCGAATTCGAGACGGTCGGCAGTTTGCGCGCCGACGAAGCGGTGATGATTCGCCCGGAAGTGGTTGGCATGATCCGCCAGATCCATTTCACCGAGGGCGCGCCGGTGGCCGCCCATCGTTTGTTGTTCAGTCTGGATGCGGACCTGATCCGGGCCGAACTGGCGGAAGCCAATGCCAATCTGGAAAACAGTCGCCGCGGCTATCGGCGGGCCAGCGAGTTGGCGACCAAACACTTGATCTCCACTGCCGATCTGGACGCCAGTCGCGCCACCCTCAACGTCGATCAGGCGCGCGCCGTGTCGGCCGAAACCAAACTCCGCAAGACCGAGATTCGGGCGCCGTTTGCCGGCGTCGTCGGCCTGCGCGACATCAGCGCGGGAGACTACGTCAATGTCGGCCAGGTGCTGGTGGATTTGGTGCGACTCGATCCGATCGTCCTTGACCTGCGTGTGCCCGAAGTGATGCTGTCCAGCATTGCCCTCGGCCAATCGGTCAAGGTCGGCGTCGATTCGTACCCCGGCGCGACGTTCGTCGGCAGCGTCGTCGCGATTGCGCCGACGGTGGATGCGGCGGCACGCAGCGTCGCCATTCGCGCGCGCTTACCCAATGCCGACGGCAAGTTGCGTCCGGGCATGTCGGCGCGCGCGCGCATTGAGCTGGGCAGCCGTGCCGAAGCCGTGTTGATACCAGAACAGGCAGTGTGGCCAAGCGGTGAGCAGAAAATGGTGTACGTACTGAAAGACGGCGTGGCCCACTTGCTACCGGTGCGCCTGGGCGTTCGCCTGCCGGGCCGGGTCGAAGTGTTGAGCGGGCTCCAGGTCGGCGATGAAATCGTTACCAGCGGCCAACCCAAATTGTACGACGGTGCCAAAGCCACCGCGATCGGCGCCACGGCCACGGCGCCAGCACCGGTGGAAACTGCCAAGCAACGTTGATGCGCCCACTCACTTCTGCTGGAAACTGCGCATGATCCTGTCTGATCTGTCGATCCGCCGCCCGGTCCTGGCCACGGTGATGAACGTGTTGGTGCTGCTGGTCGGCATCATCAGTTATCAACAGCTGGCGATCCGGCTGATTCCGAATGTCGATGTGCCGGTGGTGACGGTGGCGACCAGCTACCCAGGCGCCAATGCCCAGGTGATCGAATCGCAGATCACCAAACCGATCGAAGACGCGCTCTCCGGCATCGAAGGCATCGACTTCATCCAGTCGGTCAGTCGCGCCGAGTCGAGCCAGGTTACGGTGCGCTTTCGGCTCGACCGTGACGCCGATGCCGCCGCTTCCGATGTGCGTGATCGCGTCGCCCAGGCGCGTGATGTTCTGCCCGATGAGGCCAACGAACCGATCGTCCAAAAGCAGGAGGCCGACCAGCAGCCGATCATCTACCTGGCGTTCTCATCGGATCGGCACTCGCTGATCGAGATTTCCGATTTGGCCAATCGTCTGGTCAAGGATCGCGTGCAAACCATCCCCGGCGTCGCCCAGGCGCAGGTTTATGGCAATCGGTTTGCCATGCGCGTGTGGCTCGATCCGGCACGCATGGCCAGCGCCGGGGTAACGCCGGGCGATGTCGAAGCCGCCCTGCGCGCGCAGAACATCGAGATTCCGGCCGGCCGGGTGGAGAGCCGCCAACGCGAGTTCACCGTGCTGGCAGAAACCGACCTGCGCACGCCGGAACAATTCAGTGCGGTGATCGTCAAGGCGGTCAACGGCTATCTGGTGCGCCTGGGCGATGTGGCCAAGGTCGAGCTGGGCGCTGATTCGGCACGCTTCCGCGCCCGCTTCAATGGCCGCAACGCGGTGCCGCTTGGCATCGTCAAACAAGCGGTGGCCAATCCGCTGGAAATTTCAGCCGCGCTGAAAATCATGCTGCCGCAGATCACCCGCACCCTGCCGGAAGGCATGAAGGTGGAGATCGCGCACGACTCCACGGTGTTTATCCAGAAGTCGATCAACGAGGTCTACCTCACCGTCGCCGAGGCCGTGCTGTTGGTGGTGCTGGTGATCTTTTTGTTCTTGCGCAACTGGCGTGCGGTGCTGATTCCGATCGTCACCATTCCGGTTTCGTTGATCGGCGCCTTTGCGCTGATGGCCCTGTTCGGTTTCACCATCAACACCTTGAGCTTGCTGGCGATGGTGCTGGCGATCGGCCTGGTGGTGGACGACGCCATCGTCATGCTGGAGAACATCTACCGCCACGTGGAAGAAGGCATGGCGCCGTTTCAGGCGGCGCTCAAGGGCAGCAAGGAAATCGGCTTTGCCATCGTCGCGATGACGCTGACGTTGACGGCGGTGTATCTGCCGTTTGCGTTCGCCAGCGGCCGCAGCGGCAAATTGTTCGTCGAGTTTGCCTTGACCTTGGCTGGCGCGGTGCTGGTTTCGGGTTTTACCGCGCTGACGCTGTCGCCGATGATGAGCGCCAAATTGCTGCGCCATGAACCCCGGCACGGGCGTTTCTTCGAGTTCGGCGAACACGCGCTGAAATCCTTGGAGGCGGGCTATCGGCGCACGCTCGAACGGGTTTTGCAGCGGCGCCAAGTGGTCGTGGTGGTGGCGCTGGCCTTGTTGCTGGGCGTGTTCGGTCTGCAACGCTTGCTGCCCAACGAGCTGGCACCCGACGAAGATCAGGGCCTGGTGATTGGCATCGGCAGCGCGCCCGAAGGCGCCACCATGGAATACACCGACACCTATGCCAAGCAGATGGAAGGCATGTTCGCGCGCATTCCGGAGGTGGATCGTTATTTTCAGATCGTCGGCTTCAACGGCGTTACCTCGGCGATTGGTTTTGTCCGTCTGGTGGACTGGTCCGAACGCCGCCGCAGCGCGCGCGATGTCGCCAACAG
>PEUI01000405.1:1839-3597 GCA_002785585.1 Lysobacterales bacterium CG02_land_8_20_14_3_00_62_12 | reverse complement strand
ATCGCCGAGAATCCGCAACTGACCAATGCCGATTCCGATCTGAAACTCGACAAACCCGAACTCAAGGTCAGCCTCAATCGCGACAAGATCGCCACCGTCGGCAGCAGCGTCGTGGTCGTCGGGCGGACTTTGGAAACCCTGCTCGGCGGCCGCAATGTCACCCGCTTCAAACGCGGCTCGGAGCAATACGACGTGATCGTGCAGATCGCCGATGACCAACGCCGCACGCCCGAGGATTTGTCGAATATTTTTGTCCGCGCCGGCGATGACAGCATGGTGCAGATGTCGAACCTGGCGCAGGTCCAGGAGACCGTCGCGGCCAAGGAGCTCAACCACTTCAACAAGCTGCGCGCGGCGACACTGAGCATGGGCTTGGCGCCGGGCTATTCGCAGGGACAGGCGCTGGCCTGGCTGGAACAAGCGCTCGATGAGGTGGCCCCAGGTAGTCAATACGACTTGGCCGGGCAGTCGCGCGAGTTTCGTGAATCCGGCTCCAGCGCCGTGCTGATGCTGGTGTTGGCCTTGATCTTCATTTACCTGGTATTGGCAGCGCAGTTCGAGAGCTTTGTCGATCCGTTTATTATTTTGGTGTCGGTGCCGCTGGCAATTTTTGGCGCCTTCCTCAGTCTGGTGCTGCTCAATGTCGGCGCCGACTGGGGCCTCTGGCGCAGCGTGGGCTCCTGGAATATCTACACCCAGATCGGCATCGTCACCCTGGTCGGGCTGATCTCCAAACACGGCATCCTGATCGTCGAGTTTTCCAATCAGTGTCAGCAAGCCGGCGCCAGCAAAGCAGCCGCCGTGGTGCAAGCCGCCACCCGCCGACTGCGGCCGATCCTGATGACCACCGGGGCGATGGTGCTGGGCTCGCTGCCGCTGGCTTTGGCCACCGGTGCCGGCGCCGAAGCCCGCCATCAGATCGGCTGGGTGGTGGTCGGCGGCCTCGCCATCGGCACCGTGTTCACCCTGTTTGTGGTGCCGGTGTTCTATCTGTTGCTGGCGCGCACGCACGCGGCGCCGGCCGAGTAGCCAGCACCGGGCCCAGTCGGCTGTAGCTCGGGCTTCCGCCCGACCGGCCGCGCGAAATCAGCGTTGTCGGGTGGAAACCCAACCTGCCGCTCGCCTTCGGCAGGGCTTGCGTTTAGCAATGCGAACCATTATCATTCGCACATCACGGCGCCAGTCTAATCATCGATTGGCGCCTTCCCGTCACCCCACGCTTTAGGAGTTCTGCATGTACCGCCTGATCGCCCTGTTGATCGTTACCGTCGCCGCCACCTGCGCCGCCGCCGAACCAACGCAGTTCACCGTTACCCTGAAAGATCACCGCTTCGTGCCAGCCGAGCTGATCGTGCCCGCTGGACAGAAAATCAAGCTGATCGTCGATAACCAGGACGCCAGCGCTGAAGAGTTTGAGAGCTACGAACTCAACCGCGAGAAAATCGTCGGCGCGAATGCGCGCATTATCGTGTGGATCGGCCCGCTCAAGGCCGGGCGCTATCCGTTCTTTGGCGAGTTCCATGCCGATACCGCGCAGGGCGCCCTGATTGCCGAGTAGTCGCGGTAACGCTCGAAAGTAGGGTGGATAAGCGCAGCGCATCCACCTTTTTAGAAGACGGAAGACAGAAGTAGGGTGGATAAGCGCAGCGCATCCACCTGCTTCTGTCTTCTGTCTTCTGTCCTCTGTTTCCTGTCCTCTGTCCTCTGTCCCCTGTCCCCTGTCCCCTGTCCCCTGTCCCCTGTCCCCTGTCCCCTGTC
>PEUI01000405.1:0-1828 GCA_002785585.1 Lysobacterales bacterium CG02_land_8_20_14_3_00_62_12 | reverse complement strand
GTCCCCTGTCCCCCAAGGTCGTTCCCATGTTAGCTACCGCACTACTGGTTTTTCGTGAAGTACTCGAAGCGGCGCTGATTATCAGTATCGTGATGGCGGCCACCCGTGGCATCCACCGTCGTGGCCGGTTTGTCAGCAGCGGCATTGCGCTGGGCGTACTCGGTGCCGTGTTGGTGGCCGGGTTTGCCAGCCGGATTGCCGATGCCGTCGAAGGCACCGGGCAGGAATTGTTGAACGCCACGGTGTTGCTGGCCGCCGTGTTGATGCTCGCCTGGCATGCCATCTGGATGGCGCGGCACGGCCGTGAACTGTCCGCCCAGATGCAGGCGGTCGGCGCCGAGGTCAGCACTGGCAGTCGGCCGCTGGCCGCCTTGCTGGTGGTGGTGGCGCTGGCGGTGCTGCGCGAGGGTTCGGAAATCGTCTTGTTCCTGTTTGGCATCGGCACCGGTGAGTCATCGGTCCTGGCCATGCTGCTGGGCGGCGGGCTCGGCCTGGTTGGCGGCATCGTCGTCGGCTTTGGTCTGTACTTCGGCTTGCTCCGCATCCCGATGCGGCATTTTTTCAGCGCCAGCAACTGGATGATCCTGTTGCTCGCTGCCGGCATGGCCTCGCACGCCGCGCACTATTTGATCCAGGCCGATTGGTTGCCGGCACTCGGCGCCGCCATCTGGGACAGCTCGATGTTGCTGTCGGATCACTCCTTGGTCGGCCAAGCCCTGCACACCCTGATCGGCTACGACGCCCGTCCGGCCGGCATGCAACTCATTTTTTATGTCAGCACCGCCCTGCTCATCTACACAGGAATGCAAAAATGCAACCGTGCGCAAGCGTAAACCCCGGCACCGTCAAACCCGGTCATAACGCCCTCGGCAAAACCCTGCTTGGCTTTTTGGTGTTCGCCTCAACCCAGGCCTTGGCCGGCCCGGCCGACAAAATCTACACGCCACAGGTGGTCAAAGGCGAGACCGAATTCGAACTGCGCGGCGGCTACGAAGACGCCGATCGCGGCGCCAATCCTTACCAGTTCGTGTTCGATGTCGGCTACGGCGTCAGTGATCGTTGGCTGACCGAGTTGGTGGTGAAGTACGAAGACGCCGCTCCCGGCGGCAGTGCCACGATCAGCGATCTGGAATGGGAAAATGTGCTGGTGCTCAGCGAACCCGGTCGCTATTGGCTCGACTTCGGGCTGTTCAGCGAGCTGGAATATGCCCGCGCCAGCAAGGATTGGGAGCTGAAGATCGGCCCGATGTTCGAAAAGGTCGTTGGCCGCGAGCAGTTCAATTTGAACCTGCTGCTTGAACAAAAGTTTGTCTCCGGTGCCAACACCGAGCTGCTTTATCGCGGCCAATGGAAACACCGCGCCGGCCGTGCCTTCGAATATGGCCTGCAAGCCTTTGGCGAATTGGGTGAAATCCGCCAGCTCGGCGACCAGGTCGAGCACAAACTCGGTCCCGCGGTGTTCGGCAGCATCGACACCGGTGGCAACAACCGTCTCGGCTGGGATTTCGCCGTCCTCGCCGGACTCAACGCCGCCGCCCCGGATCTGTCGTTGCGTTTCGAACTCGAGTTTGAACGCTATTGATCCACCCGGCCGCGAACTGTTTGCCGCAAAGCGGCTCGTGCTTTGCTCCTCTCTCCCACTCGCGGGAGAGCGGCCGGGAGAGCGGGGTGATTGATCTTGCTCACGGCCTTTGCCTGAGAGTCGCCGGGTCCACAGCCAAAGCCAAAGTCCCTCTCCCCAACCCCTCTCCCGCAAGCGGGAGAGGGGCTCGATTTGTGCTCCCCTCTCCCGCAAGCGGGAGCGGGGCTCAACTTTTGCTCCGCGCTC
>PEUI01000036.1 GCA_002785585.1 Lysobacterales bacterium CG02_land_8_20_14_3_00_62_12 | reverse complement strand
CCGGCGCTGCTCGGCCACGCAATCGGCGCCTGCGGCAGCCGCGGTCGGCGCGTCATCGCCAGCCACTGCCCACGGCGCAACCGAATTACACTCCGTACCTTGCCTGGCGTGGGGATCCGATTGGTGGCGAGTGTTGCTGACACTACTCCGCAAATGCCGACCTCGGCCGAGCCCGGGCGCCCGCGCGCGGCCGCCGTCTGGCTGCTGCTGAGTTTTATCGCCAGCTTGTTGGCGGTCGTGGTCTGGCGCGCGCTGCTGGTCGATCAATCGGTCGGTGCCTACACCGGCTGCCACGGCTGCCTGCTGTCCGCCAGCATCGCCCACGACGCCCGCTGGTTGCTGCCAGTTCCACTGCTGGCCATGCTGCTTTGGCGGTGGCGGGGGGCACGCCCCTTGGTCTGGGTGCTGGGGCTCGGTGTGGGCTTTATCTATGTGGCTGACTTGGTGTTGTTTCGCGTACTCAACTATCGCCTGCTGTGGAACGAAGTGCTCAAGTTTGCTGGCGAGAGCCGGGCCGTGACCCAAGTCCTGAGCGATGTCGTCAAAGACAGCAACGGCCGCTGGCTGCTGGCGTTGTGCTTGCTGTTTCTGGGCACGCTGGTGCTGTTGCCGAAGGTGTCTTTGGGCCCATTGGGTACGCGGCGACTGGGCTGGCTGCTCGGTGCGCTGATCGTCGTTGCCTGGCTGTGGCCGGAGCCGCACTATTTCTATCAGGAAGCGTTTGCCAATGTGTTCGAGGTCAATCGGCCCAATCCGGCAGATCGACTGTATGGCGAGGACTTCAAAAAACAAATCGAATCCACGGCGCTGCCACCGCAGCAATGTACGCCGGGCCTGGGGCAAGTGCGCGACGTGATTGTGTTGGCGGTGGAATCACTGTCGGCTTATCACAGCCGGCTTTTGAGCGGGATCATGGACGCCACGCCACGGTTGGATGCGCTGATGCAGCAGCACAGCTATTTCCCCGATTTTGTCGCCAACGGCTTCAGCACCGATGGTGGTTTGATCGCGCTGTTTGCCGGTCGCGTGCCGATTCCAGCGCAGCAGCGATTTCGCAGTCAACAGGCGTTTGTCGGTTTTGAAACGGCGACGATGAGCTTCTACCAGCGCCTGCACGCGCTCGGCTACGAAAGCGCGTTTCTGATGACCGCCGATCGCGATTTTCTGCACGCCGGGCGCTGGCTGGAAGCGCTCGGATTCGACACCATCGAAGGCGCCGAGGGCGCTTTCTATCGCGGCTGGCAACGCGGCCAATTTGGCGCTGCCGAGGATCGCGCCCTATACCAGCGCGTTTTGCAATGGCTCGATCAACGCGACCCGCAGCGACCGCTTTTCATGGGCCTGTTGACGACCACTTCGCATCCGCCATTTGCCCATCCGCACACCGGCAAACTCGATGAATTGGCGAGCCTGCGCTACGTCGATCAAACCATTCAGGAGTTGGTCGACGGGCTGACCGCCCGGCATTTTTTTGCCAACGGCGTACTGCTCATCACCGGCGATCACCGCAGCATGACGCCGCTCAAAGCCGCCGAGTGGCAAGCCGATGGCGAGCGCGCATTCTCGCGGGTGCCGCTGGTGGTGATCGGCGCCAGCGGACTGCCGTCGGGCGCGATCCGCGGGCGCTTTCAGCAGACCGATCTGATCCCGTCGCTGCTGCACTTGATCGACGGGGAGACCTGCCGCACTGGTCAGCAGGGCATTTTACTCGGCAGCACGCCGCAGCCGGCGCGCTATCAGGTGTACGCCAACAGCTACCGGCGCGATCTGGTGTATTTCGTCAGCGCCGCCGGCAGCAGCGAGCTGCATCTGCGCGGTGACGAAAGTTACCAGAGCGGCCCGACCTCACCGGAGCTGACGCTGCTGGTGGCGGCATTGCATCGTGATCGAATCGAGCGCGGGCCGTTGCCCGCCGACCTGGTCGAGCTGATGTTGCCTGGCCATTGAAGGCGCCAGTTGACGTTTTGCTGGCGGCGTTGCGGTGGTGGCCGGGCCAA
>PEUI01000123.1:144-8614 GCA_002785585.1 Lysobacterales bacterium CG02_land_8_20_14_3_00_62_12 | reverse complement strand
GCTGGATCGGCGCCGCTTTATCGCGACGGTCGTCGCCTTGGGTTTGTCGGCGTGCGCCGCTTGGCGACCATCTCCCGAGGCGGGTGCCAGCGCGACGCCGATGCCGGATCGGGCCTGGGCAAATGCAGCGCCTTGGCCCACCTTGGCGGCGGTGTGCGCGCATTTGTTGCCGAGCGCGGTGGCGACGCCGGGCGCCGAGGCGTTTCACGCGCTCGATTATCTGCACAACAGCTTGAGTGATCGGCGCGCCGACGCCAGCGATTGGGATCGTCTGGTCGCCGGTACCGGGCAGTTGCAGCAGCTTGCGCAGACGCAGCAAGGGGCAGTCTTCGAACAACTCGACAGCGCCCAGCGCGAAAGCGTGCTGCGTGCGCTCGAAGCCGATGCCAGCGGACAGCTTTGGCTGTCGCTGCTGCTGACCTATCTGCTCGAAGCGCTGCTGGCCGATCCGGTTTATGGCGGCAACGCCGATGCCAACGGCTGGCAGTGGTTGCAACACCAGCCGGGATTTCCGCGACCACCGGCAGATCATGCCTGGTATCGAATGGCGGCAGTCACCGGCCAACGACGCCAGAAGGCGGTCGGCTGATGGACCATGACTTCGATGTTTGCGTTATTGGCAGCGGCGCTGGTGGCGGCCCCATCGCGCTTCGTTTGGCGCAGGCAGGCAAGCGTGTGCTGGTACTGGAAAAAGGGCCGTGGTTTACCGAAAAAGATTTCTTCAAAGACGAGCTGGCCTGTTGCCGACGCAGCGTTTACACGCCCAAGCTCAGCGATGAGCAACACGTCATTGAAGATAAAAATCCGCTGGGGGAATGGATCGGCACGCCGACTTCGGAGTCTGGTCGAGATTTCTGGAATGGCAACTGCGTCGGCGGTTCGTCCAACTTCATGAGCGGATTTTTTCATCGGCTCAAACCGGTGGACTTTCGGCTGCTGTCCGAGTTCGGTCCGATTGCCGGTGCCAATGTGGTGGATTGGCCGATCAGCTACGCCGAGCTGGAACCGTATTACACGATGGTCGAGACCGAAGTCGGCATCTCCGGCCGGGTGCTCGCCCACCCGCACGCGGAGCCGCGATCAACGCCGGATTTCCCCTATCCAGCAACCGCCGAACACGCTTTTTCGGCGCGCATCGACCGCGCCTGCGCGGCGCTTGGCGTGACCGCTTTTCCGGTGCCGCGGGCGATTCTTTCGCGACCGCAGGGCGACCGTCGCAGTTGTGAATACTCGGGCTACTGCGGCAGTTATGGCTGCGCGTCCGGCGCCAAGGGCAGCGCGCGAGCGGCCCTGCTCAATCGCGCCATCGCCAGCGGCCACTGCGAGCTTCGCGCCAACGCCAAAGTAACCGAGCTGAGCAGCGACGCAAAAGGCAACATCAGCGCGCTCGCCTATGTCGATGGCGACGGCGTGCGCCAGCGCGTCGATGCCAAAATCTATGTCGTCGCCTGCCAGGCGATCGAGAGCGCGCGGCTGTTGCTGGCATCGACCGGACCACGCCATCCCGATGGCCTGGGCAATCGCTACCGGCAGCTTGGCCGCAATCTGCTGTTTGCCGGTGGCAGCGAAGGCATCGGCAGTTTTTATTATGCGGAGATGGACCCGGGCGAAGCCGCCGCACTGCGCCAGCGTGGCCCCTTCATCAATCGCGCCGTGCAGGACTGGTACACCTTCGAGGATCCGGATTTTGGCGGCCGGGCCAAGGGCGGTACGATTGATTTTCTGTTCAGTCACCCGAACCCGATCGGCCGAGCGGTCAACCAGATCTGGGACAACAACGACGAGTTTCTGGTCTGGGGACAGCCCCTGCAAGAGCGTTTGCAGCGCGTGTTCACGGCCAAGCAGTACCTGCGCTTCGAGGCGTTCAACGACTGGTTGCCCAACGACGACTGCTTTGTCGGCCTGGACCCCGGTGTCCGCGACAAGTGGGGCTCGCCGGTGGCGCGGTTGCGCGTTGCCAACCATCCCCACGATCTGAAAGTCGGGCGTTTTCTGGCCGATCAAGCGGCGCGCGTGTTGACCGAGCTTGGCGCCAAAGAGATCCATACCTTCGTCACCGGCGATCCGCCGCAGAATTTGGTGGCCGGTGGTTGTCGATTTGGCAACGACCCAAAGACCTCGGTGCTGGATCGTCATTGCCGCGTGCACGACGTCGATAATCTCTACGTCAGCGACGGCAGCTTCATGCCCACCGGTGGCAGCGTTCCGCCGACCTGGACCATCTACGCCAACGCCTTTCGCGTCGCCGAGCAAATTCGGGCGGCGCTTTGAACGGGCGGAACGCTCTCGCCGTGAGTAGCCTAGGGTTGATCGCGCGCAGCGATGGCAATCACCGCCGCCACATAAGCGCCATCGTGCGACAGGCTGAGATCGACCCCTGCCAACGCCACGCCGTTGACCGCTGCTCGTGGCGGTAGCCGCAAACCAGCTTCGCTATCGCGCAGTATTTCAACCTCGTCAATCCCGCATCGCTGCAACAGTTGCTTGGCGAGACTACGCACGGCGGCGGACTCCGGGCGGCTGAAACCGGCCCGTTCGCGCGCGCTGAAGTTGGCCGCTGGCGGGGTCGTTGGCAACGCCGCTACCGCGTGTTCGATCCGTGCCGATGGCGTGCCGAGTAGCGCAATGCAGTGCAGCCAGTGCGCCGCCGATTGCCACTGCACGGCGACCTGGGTCTGCTCATCGATCTGCACGCGGCCGTGCCGATCAGCCAGGCCGGGCAGCAACGACTCGATACTGACCGACCAGCGTCGGGGGGCGAATACCAAATGCGGTTGCGCCTTTTTGGCGGCCTTGTAGGCGGCTTCTTTGGCGGACCAGAGCAAGGCAAAACCGAAATCGCCAGCGTTTTGATCGGCCAATTGCGCGCACTCGGCAACGCTGAAAATCTTTTGCAAAAAACGCGGCTGCTGGCTGCGGCCACGATTGTGCGCGGCGTCCAGGTCGATCAGATCGTTGCCGACAAAACTTTTCACCGACCGTCGGGCAGCGCCAATTGGCCGCTGGCGCGCGCGCTGAAGTAATCCGCTTCCATCGCCTTGATGCGGGCCACCACCTGCGCCGAAAGATCGCGCGCACGGCGCAGACCTTTGGCTGCCGATTGCGGGCTGAGCATTTGCATTTGCAGATAAAAGCGCTCGCCGATCTTGGGGAAATCAGCGAAACCGCCGAACCGCATGCCGCGCAGGTAGACACACAGCACCTGGGCTTTGGGAATCTGGTTGAGCAATTGGCCGACGCCGTAGGAAAAATCGCGATCATCGACGCGGCCATCGCGGCTGCGCTTGCCCTCCGGGAAAATGGCAATGGCATCGCCCCGATCGAGCACGTAGTGCATCCGCGCCTGCACCAACTTGGCCTGTTGCGGCGACGCACCGCGTTGCACCGGAATGCAGCGGCCCAAGTAGCAGACCAGTCGCCAGCTCCAACGCTGGTAGAAGTTTTTGACTTCCGGCAGGTTCCACGGTAGCGACGCCGGGTGCTTCAGATAGTCCCAAAGCGAGCCCAACACTACCGCCTGAATGATCGAATCGACCAGCGTCAGGTGGTTGCTGCAAATCAACAACGGCCCCGGATGCGCCGCGCGCAAGGCGCGGTACTCGGCCCGAATCTGTTTGACCGCGTGGGCGGAAAAACGAAACCGAAAACGATACAGCGCCATCAGCACCGGCCCGAACAAAACGAAGCCAGCGTAGCTGAGCGCACGTTGCACGCGCAGCGCCAAACGGCTGGTCCAGGGCAAGGGCATTCAGGCGACCAACTTGCCGATCAGCGCAACCGCGTCGCCAACGGTGGTGATCGAATCGGCGGCGTCGTCGCTGACTTCGATGTTGAACGCATCTTCAAAGGCCAGCACGATATCGACCAGGCGTGCGGAGTTCACCCCCAGGTCGCCAAGGATGCTGGTGTCCTTGCTGATGCCAACCAGCGCATCGCGGTTTTTGACGTAAGGGGTGATCAGGGCGATAACTTTTTCGGTGATCTCGGCTTCGTTCATTGGTGTCTCCAGGGGTGGGATAAGGGTTACTTGGACCAACGGCGGAAAATCACGCAGCCGTTGACATCGCCAAAACCGAAACTGCTCTTGGCGATGATTTGACCCGCAAAAGCGCGGGTTTGCTGCACCACAGCGGCACGAAACGGCTCGATTTTCGGGTGCAGGTCGTCGCAGTTGATCGAACCGTGCAAAAAGCCATGGTGCAGTTGCAATACCAGCGCCACGCATTCCAGGCCACCAGCGGCGCCGAGGGCGTGGCCGAGCATGCTCTTGGTGGCATTGATCGGCGGCAGCTTGCAGGCTTCCACGTCCAGTGCGCGCCGCCAGTTTTCCAGCTCCGAGGGATCGGCAAAAGTGGCAGTCAGGTGGCCGTTGATGGCATCGATCTGGGTGGCGTCGATACCGGCGCGGGTGATCGCCGTGCGGATGCAGCGCACCACGCCGTCGGCATTGGGCGAGGTCATCGAGCCGCCGAAGCGCTGGCCACCGCTGTTGACCGCGCCACCGAGGATCTCGGCGTAAATGCGGGCACCTCGCGCCTCGGCGCTGGCCAAAGATTCCAGCATCAGCAGGCCGGCGCCGGAGCCCGGAATAAACCCGGCGGCGCTGGCGCTCATCGGCCGCGAGGCGCGTTCCGGGGCGTCGTTGCTGCGGCTGTTCAACACCTTCATCGCATCGAAACCGGACCAGGTGTAATGCGAGCTGCCTTCGGCGCCGCCGGCCAGCATGCGGGCGAATTGGCCGCTCTGGACCTTGTGAAAAGCGTCGATCACCGCCTCGGTGCCGGTGGTGCAGGCGGAGCTGTTGGTGGTGACTTGACCACCCAGCGCGAGCAGGCCGCCGAGCTTGGCCGAGACCGCGCTGCACATCACCTGTTCGACCATGGTCGAGCCGAGCCGTCCGACCCGGCCTTTGTCGACCATCGGAATCAGTCGCTCGCCGATGGTCTGCATGCCACCGATGCCGGTGCCGATGATGGCGCCGGTATCCCAATCCACCGGCGTGTTCGATTCGATTGGCGGCAAGCCGGCGTCGCGCCAGCAATCGAGCCCGGCGATCGCCGTGTAAATCATCGCGTCGTTCATCGCCAGCAGATCATCGTCGGCCAGATACTGGTGCTTGAGTTCGTCTACTCCCGGCGGTACGCCGCCGACCTGGCAGGCAAACTTCTGCTCGTCCAGCTTCTCGATAAATCGAATACCGGAAACGCCATCGCGCAGCGCTTGTTCGTAGGCCGCAAGGCCATGGGCATTGGGCGCGAGCACGCCTAAGCCGGTCACCACAACTCTATTTTTGTCCACGTTTCACTCCTACGCCGGCCAGCGTGCCTTCGGCCGCCAGGCGACCATCGGCAAGCATCAATTCGACCCGGCTCTTTAATTTCATGCGGCGAAAAAACAGTTTTTCGCCGCGCATGGTGACCGTATCGCCGGGCAACACCGGCAGATGAAACTCCATCTGGCACTCGGTGAACAGTGTCGTCCACTGCGACAGTGCTTCGGCGGGCAGGGTTTGCGCGGTCAAGTATAGGCCGAGCGCAACGACCCCGGTCTGCGCCATCGCCTCGGTCAAAATCACCCCGGGCGTGACCGGATCGCCAGGAAAATGGCCACGATAAAAAAACTCGTCGTGTTTGAAGGTGTAGCGGCCGACGATGTGCGTGCTGTCGAGTTCCAGAATCTCTTCCAAAAACCGAAACGGCGGCTGTTGTGGCAGCGCCTGCAATACTTGTTCGGGCGTCATTGGTTCAACACTCCGCCGCGGGCATTGGCTGACAGCGCCGGGTAGTCGCTGTATTGAATGCCGGGATAAATGCCGACTTTTGCGTCCTTCACTGTGTAGATCGCCTCGCCATCGACGCTGACCGTGCCATCGCCAATCACCACCGCGCCGCCTTGCAGTGCCGAATAGCGACGGACTTCCACGCGATAGCTGACGACCCCGTCGTGGGGGCGGATCTGGCCGAAAAAATCGACTTCCTTGCAACCCAGCGCGCGGCCAGCGCCGAGCCCGCCGCGCAGCGCGCAGTACATGCCGAGCAATTGCCAGATCGCATCCACACCCAGACAACCCGGCTGCACCGGGTCGTTGCCGAAATGGCAGAGGAAGTACCAGGCATCGAGATGGATGTCTTGCTCGGCGACGATCAGACCGCGCCGCCCGGCGTGCTCGATGGCGGTAATCCGGTCGAACATCAACATCGGCGGCAGTGGCAATGAGGGAATCGTGCCGGGCGCATCGGCGACCAGGCTCTGCTTGCCCCAGGCCAGCAATTGCTGCTTGGACAGGGTGCTGGCCTGAAGAAACTCGGCGTAGCTGATCAAGCTCATCGGCCGACCTCGATCAACATGCCGCCCCAACTCAGGCCCGCGCCGACCACGGCGATGGCGAGCACGTCGCCGGGCTGAAATTGCTGCTGGTGCTGCGACAACACCGCAGCGGCGCCGGCGGCACCGCAATTGCCGAATTGATCGACATTGAAGAAATGGTTCTCGGCGGCAATTCCGCCGAGGCGACAGATGCTGTCGAGCATGCCGCGATTGGCTTGGTGGCCGATGAACTTCAGTGCCTGGGCAGGCACCGCGCCGACTTGCTCGCGCAAGCTGGCGAGCACCGCCAGCGAGCGCTTGATGGCGAAGGTTTGCACGGTGCGACCTTCCTGACAAAAATGGCCGGCGTTGACAAAGCGCACCTTGTCGCAGCTTTGTGGCTCGGAGAAAAATTGGCTGTGGGTCAGTTTGAGTCGCGACGGCAATCGCGGCGACAGCACCTGTGCGCTGCTGCCATCGCCCCACAACACGCAGCTGCTGCGGTCGTTGTAGTCAATCGCGCGGGTGGAGTTTTCGACTTGCAGCAACAAGATGAAATCGGGCAAGCGTTCCGGCCGCATCGAGTCCAGAAAGTGCAGTTGCGCCGCCAGTGATGAACACGCCGAGTTCAGATCCAAGGCGGGGGCTTCGATGCCGAGTTCTGCGGCGATGGTGCAGGCTTCGGCCGGACAGCTCGACTGCGGCGTGCAACTGGCAGAAATCACCAGACCGATGTCGGTCGCGCTGATGCCGGCAGCAGAAATCGCCTGACGGGCGGCCAGCGCGCCGGTCTGGGCATTGCTGTACAGCGAAGCCTCGATTGCCTGGCGCGGGTCGGCGTTGCGGGTGGATTGAATGTAGTCCAGCGGCAACACCGTGCGCCGCGTTTCAATGCCGACCCGCTCCATGATCCAGGCGGCATCGGTGCCGATATCAAGATCGCAGAGAAACGCGTTGTCGATCACGTTTTCAGGGTGGAAATGGCCGAGGCCATGCAGGTAGCTCATCGCAGGGGTTGTGCTCTCTAAAGCGCAGCAATATGTTCGCCGCCATCGACCCGGATCAGCGCGCCATTGACCCAGGCCGCTTCGTCCAGGCACATCAGCGCGATGAAATCGGCCACCGCTTCCGGCGTCGTGGTGCGCTGAAACGGATTGCGCCGCTCGGCCACCGCTTGCATGCCAGCACTGCCCGGGATCAGTTTGAGCGCGGGCGTCGGCGTCACCCCGGCCTGAATGATGTTGGAGCGAATGCCGAACGGCGCGAACTCGACGGCAATGGCGCGCGACACCGATTCCAGCGCGGCCTTGGCCGCTGCCACCGCGGCATAACCTTTCCAGGCGGTGGTGTTGCCCTCGCTGGTCATGCCGAGCACGCGCGCGTCGCTGGCGAACAAACCGAGCCGGTGCAAATCCTGCACCCAGGACAGCAGACTGGTACCCATGGCGTAAATGGTGCGCGCCATATCTTCTTCGTCCATCAAGGTATCGCCGTAATTTGTCGCTTGCAGCGTGTGCAGCGCGCCGACGCCTTGGTCGAGCAGCGTGCTGATGGCGGAATGCACCGCGCTCGCTTCCAGCCCCAGCGCGCTGGCCAGTTGTGCCACCGCCGCCGCGCTGCGCGGATCGGGCGTATTCGGCGCAATCGGCTTGAGATTGCCAAAGGCGATCGAATGCAGCAGCAGACGCACCTTGCCATTGGCGCCCAGCGACGACCGCAATTGCGCCAGCGTTTGTTGCCGGCCTTCGGCGGCCAGCGCATCCAGATTGAGCGCGACAAAGCCGACGCCAGTGGCGCGGATGACCTCGAAGCCGGGTTCGATCCGCGCCATCGCACCGCGGCGATCACGGTGCACGACCATCACGTTCATGCCGTGCCGCGCGAGCTTTTGCGCGCTCGCCAAGCCAAAGCCGCTGGAGCCACCCAGGATCAGCGCCCAATGATTTTTGTCGAACTCGATCACTGCCAAATACTCTCGGGTGCAAACGCACGGGTGGTAGGGGAGGGCGGCAGGCGCGGCTCGCCAGTCGCGTCGAAACCGAGCTGCACGCGGATGCCAAGTCCACAGCGCTCAAGTAAACAGCCGACGATGCTGGGGCCGCCGGCAAACCTTGTCAACTATGCGCCGGCGTATGTTCTGGCAGCAATCGGCAACTGCCCAGTG
>PEUI01000123.1:0-118 GCA_002785585.1 Lysobacterales bacterium CG02_land_8_20_14_3_00_62_12 | reverse complement strand
GCCAGTGTCGATGCCAACGCGGCTTGCACGCGGTTCGAGCCGCCGAGCTCAAGCCTCATCCAGGCGTCGCGCCGTCACCTGCTGCAAAACGCCCTCGCTAACCACGATGGCCAGCGCG
>PEUI01000344.1 GCA_002785585.1 Lysobacterales bacterium CG02_land_8_20_14_3_00_62_12 | reverse complement strand
GATATCGCTGGCGCGCCGCAAATAAACCTTGAGCAGGCTTTGCGGCCCCAGCGACGTCGAAAAGGTCGGGCAAATCTGCTTCGCTGCGTCCAGCAGGGCAGCGACGTTGGTCAAGGTTTCGCGCAATTGCGCACGCCACTGGCCACCGTGGTGGGTAGCGTGGCCGACGATGCTGGAGGTGCCGGAAATCAACAACTGGGCAGCCGCGGTGAGGGTGGCGCGGGCGAACCGTGGTGGTTCCGGACCATACTGGCGCGGGTACAGATAAGCACTCAGTTGGCGCGGGTTTTCAATACTGGTGCCGGCACTTTGGCCGGCCAGCCAGTACACCTGCAAGACGCCGGTGCCGTGGCAACGGCCAATCGCGGTCGCCGCTGGCATCAGATCCAGCGGCTGCTCGCCCAGCCCCTGCACGCGGCCAACGCAAAATTGCTTGTAACGCTCACCGTCACCACTGCCGTCGGTGATGCTGTCGAAATAATTCCAAAGCCGCAGCAACTGCGGTTTTCCGGAGCGGCGTTGAAAGGCCATGATTTCGGCGTACACGGCACGCGTAGCGGCGCTGATGTCAGCGAAATCGCGCTCCGCCACTTCGATCACGCCAAACAGATAATGGGCGTCGGCGCGGTAGCGAATCGCGCCGTCGTGGCCACCACGCACGGGTCCGGTTCCCTGCCAGACCTCGCGCAAGCCGTGGCCGTGCAACACCTCCAGCGGCAGACGAATGCATTCGGGTGACTGCGGGGCCGGCCGGTCCTGGCCGAAACAGATCGCTGCCAAGACATTGTCTGCCAGTGGCAGCGACTCGGCGATCGGCAGATAGCGCACGCAGAGCTTGGGCATCGCTGCGGGCTGGGGGGCGAGCGCTGGCTGGCGCGGTCGCTGGTAAAGCGGATTCACCGCTGAGTGGGTCATGGATTCCAATGCCGGCGTACCCGGTTCAACTCCAGCGCTCAAGCGCTGCACTCTCCATCATAGCGCGAGCAACCAGCGGCGACCGGGACCGCTCAACCGAGCCGGTCGGCGCACTACAATGCGCCATGTATCGCGCCTACTACGGGCTCCGGGAAGCCCCCTTCTCGATCACCCCCAATCCGCGTTTTGTTTTTCTGACCGAACGCCATCGCGATGCCTTGGCGCACTTGTTGTTTGGCGTCGGCCAGGGCGGCAGTGGTGGGTTCGTCCAGTTGACTGGCGAGGTTGGCACCGGCAAAACCACGATCAGCCGACTGCTGCTCGAACAAGTGCCCCCGAACACCCGCATCGCCATGGTGCTGCATCCCAAGCAATCGCCGATGCAATTGTTGGAGACGATCTGCGAAGAGCTGCACATCCCACTCAACAGTCGGCGCTTGACCAACAAATTATTGATCGACGCGCTGCATCGCTATTTGCTTAACGCCTACGCGGAAGGCTTGCGGGTGGTGCTGGTGATCGACGAGGCACAAAACCTGTCGATCGACGCGCTGGAACAAATTCGGCTGTTGACCAATCTGGAAACCGCCACCCAAAAGCTGCTGCAAATTCTGCTGCTGGGGCAACCGGAGCTGCGCACGCTGTTGGCCAAACCGGCCTTGCGGCAACTGGCGCAACGGGTGACCGCGCGCTACCACCTGACCCCACTCAACCGCACCGAAACCGCCGACTACGTGCGCCATCGCCTGGCCGTTGCCGGTGCCACTGGGCCACTGTTCACGACGTGGGGAACCCGTGCGCTGCATTGGCGCGCCGGCGGCGTGCCACGGTTGATCAACATCATTGCCGATCGCGCACTGATGGCCGGTTATGTGAGTGAACGCAGGCAGATCGGCTGGCGCCTGGTACAGCGCGCCGCCAATGAAGTCATCGACACCAGCTGGTCGGCTGAGCGCAGGCGCTGGCTGCAGATCGCGGCCGCGATCGCGCTCACCTCGGCGCTGC
>PEUI01000059.1:154-1653 GCA_002785585.1 Lysobacterales bacterium CG02_land_8_20_14_3_00_62_12 | reverse complement strand
GGTTCGCCCGCTGGCAAGCGATCAAAATGCAGCCCCGGCGCTGCCTCCAGGCGCCAGTCAAAACCGGTGTTGGACGGCGTCAACGTGAAATCGCCATTGAACACATTGCCGATCACTTTTCGATCTGCCGCGGCCAGCTCGGAGCGCCACTGCAAATAGGCCTGCGCGTAGCGTCGATCCAGAATCAGCCGTTCGATCCAGGCGCTGGCGAGCGCTGGCTCCAGACCTCGGTGCTGGCGGCGCAGTGGGTCCAGCAACCGCCCCAGCGCATCCAGATCCTTGGCTTGGCGCAACACCATGGCCAACACCGGGCCACGCCAGGGCGCATGGGCCAAGACTGCCAAAAAGGCCGGCTGGGTCTCGGGTCGGGTGGCCAGGCCGACCAAAGTCACCGACAAGGGTTCGATCAGGTGCGGTTCGGCGCGCAGCATGATGTCGATATCCGCCACCGCTGCTGGGTACTCGCTGGCTTGGATGTGGTGATTGAACAACCAGCGTCGCGTCGGCAGGTCACGCGGCCAATACCGCGCCACGATCCGGTAGAGCGCCAACGCCGTTGCCTGATCGCCGCGTGCCGCTGCGGCCGCCGCCAATACCCGGTAGGCGCGGGCCTGCAAGGGATCGTGTTGCAAAGCCCGGCGCGCCAACGCCGACGCCTGCGGCCAATCGCCGACCTTGGCCAATTGCTCGGCACGCAAACTCAAAGCCAGCGGGTGATCCGGACGCCAGGCCAATGCCGCCCCTGGATTGAACGCCACCAGTTGATCGGCAAACGTCAGCGTCAGCACCCGCCACGCCACCCATGCCAGTGCCAACACCAGTAGAGCGTCGAACCACCGGCGCCAAGTCATCGACTCGCCGCTGCTGGTTGATGACGAATGTCGGCGATGCGCAGTTCGCCATGCTCACGGCGCAAGTCGAACCAGATATCGCCCAGCGTTCGACGCATCCGGTGCTTGCCCAGCGGCGTTACTTCCGCATTGAAGCGCGCCACCACGGCCACCGCTTCCGCTTTTTGCCACCAGTTCACGTCAATCAGCGACAAGCTACGCGCCTGGCTTGAAGCAAACAGCGAACGATATTCGTCGGCGATGCGCCCGGAATTGCCCACGCGATTGCGGGCGTCCTGCGTGAACAGAGCCATCAACTCGATCAGATCGCCACGGCTGTAAGCGCCACGAAATTGCGCCAACAACGCCTGCACCGACTGGTCGTCGATCGGCTCGCTGATCGCATCCAGCGGGTCGGCAACGGTTTGCAGCGCGGGCGCCGAGGCAGCGTTCGACGCCGCTGCGGTGTCCGCTTCCGGCGCATCGGTTGCCGCTACCGCGCTGTCTGCGGCAAGCGTAGCGGCCACCTCGGCGGCCACTGGCGCGGTGGTCATCGGTGGCGTCGGTGGCGTCGGTGGCGTCGGCTTCGGTCGCAGCGCTGGCGCAGGTCGTAAACCAGGCGGTGCTGGCGCCGCCACCAGAGCGGGCGCGACTTTGACTGGCGCTGAT
>PEUI01000059.1:0-123 GCA_002785585.1 Lysobacterales bacterium CG02_land_8_20_14_3_00_62_12 | reverse complement strand
CCGTTACCATCAGCGACGATGCGGCGCCAGTGCTTGGCACCAGGCCGCCAGTCTGCTCGGGTAGCGACGGCGCCGGCAGCGACGGCCGATCCATCCACACCGGTGCTGCCGACAGCACATCTG
>PEUI01000011.1 GCA_002785585.1 Lysobacterales bacterium CG02_land_8_20_14_3_00_62_12 | reverse complement strand
GGCAGCTATGCCATCCAGCAACATCTGCACGGATACGGCGACCAGCAGCATGCCCATCAATTTTTCCAGCGCGTGCAACACGCTGTCGCCGAGCCAGCGATAGAGCGCGGTCGATCCGAACAAGACGATGGCGGTAGCCAACCATGCCGCCAACAACGCAATCGTCCAATCGACCATGCGCCCGGTATGTTGATGGCCGAGCAACATCAGCATGGCCATGGTCGAGGGACCCGCCACCGAGGGAATCGCCAACGGCACGATCAACGGTTCGCCGCCTTGCAGCGGCCCGAACAGACCGTCTGCGGGCGGAAAAATCATCCGCACGCCGATCAGGAACAGCACAATGCCACCGGCGATGCTGACCGACTCCTGTTGCAGATGCAGGGCAGCAAGAATCCAGCGGCCGCCGTAGAGAAACACCAACAAGGTACCGAGGGCGATCAGCAGTTCCCGCGCCAACACCAGGCGTCGGCGCGCCGGCGTGAGATCTTTCAGGAGACTGAGAAACAACGGCACATTGCCCAAGGGGTCCATCACCAGAAACAGCAGCAGCGCCGCCGACAAGGTAGTCATTGGCAGTCCTTGGCGGTTAGCGGTGGCGGCGATGTCAGCGTCAAGTCTTGAATCTGCCCACGGTCGCCCCGACCGGCGGCAGAAAGCAATCGCACGCAGGCAGCGGCGGCCGCCGCTGGTGACTCGATCAGGCTCGGATCTTCGGCAAAATAAGCGCGCGCCCGCAGTGGCGTCCGCATTGGCTGCGGCAGCAATCCATGTACCCGCAGCGTGCTGTGATCGAGTTCGGCCGCCCATTGCGAGAGCAGTCCACGGCGGGCAAATTGGGCGACACCATAAGCCCCCCAGTGCGCTTTGCCGACCCGGTCCAGATCGTCGAGCAGAAAAATGACCGCCGCATCGGCGCTTTGTTGCAACAACGGCAAGCAAGCCTGGGTCAGTGCCTGCGGGCTGGTCAGATTGACCTGCAAGCTGCGCAGCCAGTCTTCAATCGGTGCATCGGCGTGTGCCATCAAACCGCCGAAATGTGCCGCCGCGTGCACCAGGCCATCGAGCTTGCCAAAGTGCTCGGTGATCGATTGCGCCAGTTGTTGATAGTCAGCGGGCGTCGCCCCCTCCAGGTCAATCGGATAAATCGCCGGCTGCAATCCACCGTCGGCGACGATCTGATCGTAGATTTTTTCCAGCGGTCGCACCCGGCGCCCACACAAAATGACCGTGGCACCCGCCAGCGCAGCAGCCAATGCGGTGGCCTGGCCAAAGCCTCCGGCGGCGCCGGTGATCAGCACCACGCGCCCGCACAAACACCGGGGATCGTCGGACGCTGCCGCTCGGCTCACTGGCGCCGACTCAGGCTTTGCTGACTTCGTCGATCATCTGCTTGAGCTCGCCTTTTTCGTAGAGCTCCATGGTGATGTCGCAACCGCCGATCAGCTCGCCATTGATGAATAGCTGCGGAAACGTCGGCCAGTTGGAAAAGCGTGGCAGATTGGCCCGGATCTCTGGGTTTTCCAACACATTCACCGAATGGAAATTGGCGCCAAGCTCGCGCAGCACCGCCGAGGTGCGACTGGAAAAGCCGCACATCGGAAACTGCGGCGTGCCCTTCATGAACAAGACGATGGGGTGCGATTGAACGGTCTGTTTGATCTGTTCGATGATTTCCACGGGTAACTCCACTTGGTGGCAAGGGCGACGGCAGGACTCGCATTCTAGCGCGCCACCCGATGCTAGAATTGGTCGGCACCGCGGGCTCCGCCGCGGCTACTGATTGCGCCCTTGGGGCGCTTCTTCTGACAAGGAATCCCGATGAGCATTGAACTGCCCGCCCTGCCCTACGCCCGCGATGCCCTGGCTCCACACATTTCTGCCGAGACCATCGACTTTCACTACGGCAAGCACCACCAAACCTACGTCACCAACTTGAACCACTTGATCAAGGACACCGAGTTCGCCCAGTCCAACCTGGAAGACATCATCCGCCGATCCACCGGTGGCATGTTCAACAACGCCGCGCAGGTCTACAACCATTCCTTCTACTGGAACTGCCTTAAGCCCAACGGCGGCGGCGCCCCCAGCGGCAAACTGGCCGATGCCATCAATCGCACGTTCGGCTCGTTTGCGGCGTTCAAGGAGCAGTTCACGCAAACCGCGATGACCACGTTCGGGTCCGGCTGGGCCTGGCTGGTACAGCGCGCCGATGGCTCATTGGCTTTGGTCAGCACCGCCAATGCCGCGACCCCGGTCACCGGCACCGATCGACCACTGTTGACCTGCGATGTTTGGGAGCACGCCTACTACATCGACTATCGCAATGCTCGCGCCAAATATGTGGAAGCGTTCTGGAATCTGGTGAACTGGGATTTTGCCGCCGCACAAATGGCCTGATCGCCGTCGCGGCTGGCGGATGCCGACGCAACGGCAATGCGCGGCTTGGTGCGGCCATTCGTTGAGGCGGCCATTCGTTGAGGCGACTATTCGCTGGCGATCACCGTGAGGGTGACGCCATCGGTCGCCATCACCTTCACTTTGGTGCCCAGCGCCAGCTCGGGTCCGGTCACCGTCCACAGCGCGTCGCCAATGCGGATCTTGCCGCGCCCGAGTTCGATGGCTGTGGTCAATGCAAACTCCTGACCAATCAATTGCGCGGCGCGTCGGTTCAATAACGGGCGGTCGGTTTTTGGTTCGCGCAAGCGGAAATAGCGCAAGTAGACGGCCACCGCCACTACCGCGAAGCCCCCAAAGACCAGCGCCTGCAGCAAAGCCGAAAGCAGCGGCCAGACCATCAGCACCACGCCGGTTGCGAGCGCCGCCAAACCAAGCCACAACAGGCTGGCGCCCGGCACCAGCATTTCGGCCAATAGCAACAGCCCGGCCACGCTCCACCACAGATAGACGATCTTGGGCATGGCAATCAAGCCTCGCCTGACTTTGCTGGGCGCGGTTTGCTGCCGCGATCTTCGAAACTGGCGCGCGCCAATTCGGCGACACCGGCCAATGCCCCGAGGATGCCGGTCGCTTCCATCGGCATCAGCAGCACTTTCGAATTGGGCGCGGAAGCCAGTGCCTGCAAGGCATGAACGTATTTGTCCGCAACAAAATAATTGATCGCCTGCAGGTCGCCCTTGGCAATCGCCTGCGACACCATCAGTGTGGCTTTGGCTTCGGCCTCGGCGGAACGCTCGCGCGCTTCGGCGTCGCGGAAGGCGGCTTCTTTTCGACCTTCGGCCTGCAGCACCGCCGCTTGCTTTTCGCCCTCGGCACGCAGAATCGCCGACTGCCGCGAGCCTTCCGCTTCGAGAATGGAAGCGCGCTTGTCGCGCTCGGCTTTCATCTGCCGCGCCATCGATTCGATCAAATCTCGCGGCGGAGAAATGTCCTTGATCTCGATGCGATTGCACTTCAGACCCCAGGGATGGGTGGCCTCATCGACCACTACCAACAGTTGCGCGTTGATCACATCGCGCTTGGACAAGGACGCGTCCAGATCCATTGAGCCGAGCACGGTACGAATATTGGTCATCACCAAATTGAGGATGGCAATTTCCAAAGTCGCTACCTCGTAGGCCGCTTTCGGCGCATCCAGCACCTGATAGAACACCACGCCATCGACCGCGACCACGGCGTTGTCTTTGGTGATGACTTCCTGCCGCGGCACGTCCAGCACCTGCTCCATCATGTTGATGCGCTTGCCGACGTTGTGGAAAAACGGCACGATGAAATTGAGTCCGGGGGTCAGCGTGCGCACGTAGCGGCCGAACCACTCCAAGGTGTATTCGTTGCCCTGCGGCACCCGCACCACGCCGAGCCAGGCCACTACAACGATCAGCGCAAGCAGAATATAGGTAGCACTGGACATGACAGCGTTCTCCGGTTGGTGATTCGAGTGTATCGCGACGGCTATTGTGCACCCAACGAACCCGCTCAAGCGCGCTCGTCGGTCAGCCTTTTCATGTAGGCATCCACATCCATTTCAATGCTGCGGGGGCGCCGGTGGAACAGATCCTGCACGCGCTGATCGGCACACTGCTGCACACCGAGGACACTGTCGGTGACCAGAATCTGGCCTTGATCGAGCACGCTGATGGTGTCGGCAATCTTCAGCGCGCTTTCCAATTCGTGGGTGACCACGACGATGGTCATGCGTAGCGCCGACCGCAACTTGAGGATCAATTCATCCAATTCGGCCGAGACCACTGGATCGAGCCCCGCCGAAGGCTCGTCGAAAAACAATAACTCGGGATCCATGACGATCGCCCGGGCCAACGCCGCACGTTTGACCATGCCGCCGGAAAGTTGCGCCGGCATCAAGTCCTGAAAGCCGCCGAGGTTGACGACTTCGAGTTTCAGACGACTCATGATGCGAATGGTATTTTCATCGAGTCTGGTGAGTTCACGCAGCGGCAGCGCCACGTTGTCGCCGACCGTCATCGAGGTGATGAGTGCACCGCCCTGAAACGACACGCCCATTTTCTTGCGCAAGCCCAGCAGTTCGCCGACGCTGGCCCGGGCCAGATCGACGCCGAGAACCCGCACGCTGCCGGCGGGCGGACGTTGCAGCCCGATCAAGTGACGCAGCAGCGTGCTCTTGCCGGAGCCGGAGCCGCCCATGATGACCCGAATTTCGCCGCGTTGGACCTGAAAATCAATGTCCTTGAGCACTTGCCGGGCGCCGTACCAAGCCTGTAGTTGGTGAACCTCGATGATCGGTGGCGGTGCGCTCATCTCAGCGATTCAAGAAGTAGCTGAAAATCATGTCGGCCACGATGATCGCCGAAATCGACATCACCACCGCTCGCGTCGTCGCCCGCCCAACGCCCTCGGCGCCACCGCTGACACCAAACCCGGTACCAACACCGATGATCGTGATCAATACCGCAAATACCAGACTTTTCGACAGCCCCTGGCCGATGTCGCCAACGGTAATCTGTTGCAAGGTTTGCAGCAGATAAGCCGCCACGCTGATGTCGAGCGAGGGCGAGCAGTACAGGGCCGCCCCCAGGATCGCCAAGGCGTTGGCAAATACCGTCAGCACCGGCATCATCAGCAACATGGCGATCAGTGCCGGCGCTGCTAGATAGCGTACGGGATCGATGCCGATGACGCCGAGCGCATCGATCTCCTGCGACACATTCATCGAACCGATGCGCGCCGCAAACGCCGAACCCGAACGACCGGCCACCAAGATGCCGGTAATCAGCACGCCGAATTCGCGGGTCACCGATTTGGCCACCGCCATCACTACCTGGCTTTGCGCACCAAACTCGCCGAGCGCCGCCATGAACTGAATGCCCAACATCAGCCCCACGGTAAAACTCAAAGCCCCGACGATCGGCAAGGCATCGACGCCAACCTGGCGCATCTGCTCAAAAATGGCGTGCGCTCGCAGCGGTTGGCCGCGTCGGTAACCGCTGATGGCAAAACTCAAACTTTCCGCCAACAACGCCCCGCCGTAGCCGATCGCCTGCACCGCCGCCACGCTGGCGTGGCCAAGCCGCTGCAGCGCCGTGGGCACGAACTGGAACATCATCCGCCTGCTGCCGTGGCCGCTGCCAGGTCGGGAAAAATCGGAAACACGCGATCCAGCCGCGCCAATTCGAGCACCGAGCGCACCGGCGGGCTGGGACTGAGCAGCACAAACCGCTGGTGATGGCTGCGCGCCCGCTGGAAGCCTTCCACCAGCGCTGCGATGCCAGAAGAATCGATGTAAGTGACCCGTGCCAATCGCACCGCCAGTGCCGACGACTTGGCCAATACCGCCAGCACTTCCTGGCGCAGATCCGGCGACCAACTGAGCTCAACTTCACCATAAACGTCCAGTACCGACCACGGCCCGGACTGTGATTGATCGACACCGTGCTGCTGCATTGCCTCCGCCATCAGCTGACTCCCTTGGACCATCGACACCACATGTTTAGCACATTGCCATCGCGATGCCGCTGTGGCAACCAGCACCAGCGCTGCATCGTTTGATCGATGATTGGCAGACCGAGGCCGCCAGGACGGCATTCATCCAGATCGCGCGCGACCAAGGTCGGCGGCACCAGCGCGGGCGCCTGATCGCGCAAGCGAAAGTGCAGCCACTGCCGTACCCGGTACACACTGAGCCGCATGCGGCCACCAGCGCGGTCACCGTAGCCATGGCGGATGACATTGGCGCAGGCCTCGTGCACCGCCAACACCAGCCGATCCCGCGTCGCCGCCGGCACCCGCAGACGCTCCAGCGTGGCGCACAATTGCCGCCGCATGGCGGGCAGCGCCGCAGCCTCGGCGGCGAGCTCCAGATCCAGCAGTGGCCGCGCGCTCATGCCAGGGCACCACTGATCAACATCAGTGTGGTGTCGTCGCCCAGTTGCAGCCGTCGCAGCGTATCGGCGATCTGGCGCAGGCGGGCTTGCGGTCGGCTGGCGGTGGCCGCTGCGGTGCCAATCAGCGCCAACATGCCGTCGAGACCCAGCATGCTGCGATCAGCGCGACGGGCATCGGTCGCGCCATCGGAAAACAGATAAAGCTCGGCGTCGGTGAGATCGACTTCCTGGCCGACATAATCCACGCCAGCGAGGATGCCGAGTGGTGGATTTTCCGCCGGCCAGCACTGCACGCCGACGCCCGCTTGATAGCGCACCACCGGCAAAAAACCCGCACTAGCCCAGGCGACGTGATGCGTTGCGGTTTGGTAATACCCGGCCAACGCGCAGACAAATTGTCCGGACGGCAAGCTGCTACACAGCTCATCGTTGACCCGCGTCAGCCAGCGCGCCGGCGTCAGCCCCTCTTTGCCCGCCCAACGCAGCAAACTGGCAACGCGCACCATCAACAGCGCCGCATCCAAACCTTTGCCCGCCACATCACCGATGGTGAAGCCGATATTGCCATCGGCCAGATCGAAATAATCGTAGAAATCACCGGAGACTTCGCGCGCCGGGCGATTCAGCGCAAGGATCGGAAAGCGTCCTCGCCGCCGCGCCGGCAGCAAGCTCCGCTGCATGCGCCGGGCCATCAGCAGTTCGCGGCGCACGCGTTCGTGTTCCACCGCTTCGGCGGCGAGCCGGGCATTGCTGATGGCGAGCGCCACCGGCGCCGCCAACGCCCGCAACAGCAAAGCATCGGCGGGGCCAAACGCCGCGCCGTCGCGCTTGTTCAATACTTCCAAGGCACCGATTGCGCCGTGCGCCGAAGCCAGCGGAGTACACAACAAAGAGCGGGTCTGAAAGCCGCTTTTGGCGTCGATGCTGTTGTCGAAATCGCGATCCGCACTGGCGTCCGCGACCAGCTGGCAGACCCCGGTTTGCATGGCGCGCCCGATCACGCCCTGCCCCGGCACCACGCGTTGCCCGACAAACTGGACCGGCCCTACCGAAAATCGGCAGACCAACGCGGTGCCATCGGCGCTCAGCAGAAACAACGAAGCCGCCTCGGCCCGCATGGTGTCGGCAATTTTCTGTACCACCGCCGACAAGCTGGCGTCGAGATTCGCGCTGCACGCCAGATCCTGCGCCAACTCAGCAATGGCCGTCAGCGCAGCACTGGCGGACAAGCCCGCTGGCATGCCTTCAACTCCCGTCAGCGCTGCGTTTGCTATCGCGCTGATTGCGGCGCTGGCGAAGCCCCCACAGCGTCATCACCGGACCGGACAACACATAGATTGCGGTGATGCCAAACAAAAAATACTGCGGATGCACGACCAGCAGCACGATGATCGCCATCGCCACCGGCGCCCAGATAAACGGCACCCGATCCGAACCCGGCATCGCCTTGAAACTCCAGTAGCGAATCCGGCTGACCATCAAGATCGCCGCCACCAAGGTCACGCCCAGCGCCACGAACGCCGCCTCAAAACCGGCTACTCCCAATTTGGACATGGTCCAGACAAAACTCATCAGCAAGGCCGCCGCTGCTGGACTTGCCAGTCCTTGAAAATAGCGCTTGTCGATCACCCCGATCTGGGTATTGAAGCGAGCCAGCCGCATCGCGGCGCAGGCGGCATAGACGAAAGCCGCGGCCCAGCCAATTTTGCCCAGGGTCGTGCCATAAGCATTCAATTCTCTGAGCGCCCACGAATACATGACCAAGGACGGCGCCAAACCAAAACTGACCAGATCGGCCAGGCTGTCGTACTGCACACCGAAATCGCTCTGGGTGTTGGTCAGACGGGCAACGCGGCCATCGATGCCATCCAGCAAGCCGGCCACGAATACCGCAATCGCGCCCTCGGTGTAGCGTCCGGCGAATGCTGACACGATGGCAAAGTAACCGGCCAGCATGCCCGCCGTGGTGAACAGGTTGGGCAGCAAATAGATGCCGGGATGACGTGGCACGGGGGGTTCGGGGCGGGAGCCTGGGGATTCGCTCATGGTGGTGTCAGCGTGCTAAGTCGGTTGGGGCATTGAGTGTAGCGCACCGGGTTTCGCGTTCCGGGCCGTCCCGGCATCGGCCACCCGGCAGCGGCCACGGCGAAACCCAGGGTAAAGAAACTGCGCCCAGCCCGATGAAACCAAGCTTACTCGGCGCTACTATCGACGCCACCACGGTTCGAGGATGTTAGCCATGCGCCTGATCACTTTGTTGTTGATGGGCTTGTGTTTTGCCATCGCGCTACCGCTGTCGGCGGAGAGCTTTTACAAGTGGAAAGACGCCGCTGGCGTTTGGCATTACGACGATAAACCGCCGAAGGATGTGCCTGCCGACCAGTTGAAAGTGCATCCCGGCGCCGGCGCCGAAGCCACCACTGCAACCACCGATCAGGAGAAGACGCCGACCGAGTCGAAGAATTGCTTGCTGGCGCGGAAGAATCTGGAAATTCTCAATAGCCACTCGATCATCACCAAGGATCTCGATGGCGATGGTCAGCCGGAAACCTTGAACCTGGAACAGCACAAACAGGAAATCACCGAAGCCGAGCAGCAGATTGCGGCCTTCTGCAAGC
>PEUI01000305.1:28437-54155 GCA_002785585.1 Lysobacterales bacterium CG02_land_8_20_14_3_00_62_12 | reverse complement strand
ATCGTTGTCGCGATTGGGCGTGGCTGGGTTATTGGTATCGCCATCGGCGAAGCTGTTGCCCGGCGCCTGCACCGTGCCGCTGACGGTGACCGGCGGCAAGGCAAAACCACAGGGATTGGTGCCGGCCAGGGTAGTGAGGCGCTGGACCTGGCTGTTGTCGAAATAACCATAACCGGCAGGACGACCAAACGCGGCGAGCACGGCCGCATTGCAGTCGGTAAAGGTCATGGTGTAGTCGCCCCAGGGATTGAGCGCCACCTGCGCCGGGTTGTAGCCCTCGCCAAAGAGACCCCCCACCGGTTGTGCCGCATCCCTGACGACGACACTGCCGTCGTGGATCTCGCCGATACCTGCAAACCAAGCCTGGTCGCCGGTCGGCGTGTAGGTAAACCAGTAGATCAGGCCCAAGGTGTCCGACAGTATTTCGGTGAACCAGCCTTCGCCGGAACGACTGGGGTCGTAAAAGGCACCGCTGCTGCCGCTGCGCAGGTATTTGCTCTGCGTTTGGGTGTTGGCGGTGAATGCGGTCGGGCAGCCGAGGCCGGAAATGGTCGTCAGCCGATCGATATTCAGTTGCTCGGTGGGCCAGCCTTGTGACCAAGCCAACTCGGATTGCAGATAGCTGGCATAGCCGTGGCTGCAACTATCAAACGTCATCACCAGGCTGCCCCAGTTCTCGCGCACCACGTTGGCAGCGTTGAAGCTATCGCCGTAGCGGCCACCACGGGTATGGGTGAGTTCCGGAAAAGTGATGGTGTCGCCAACGACGTTGCCGATGCCGAGCAAATACGCCTGTTTGCCCGTGGGTTCGTAGGTAAACCAGATCACCAGCGCCTGGCTGGGCGACAGCATTTCCAGAAAGTAACCCTGAAAGGTTTTTGTCGGCTGATACCAGGCACCGGATTGCCCGGCACTGAGTGCAAACGCGGTGCCCGCGAGCGTGGTGCTGGCGTCCAATTGCACGCTGACGGAAACGTCCGTCGGATTGCTCAAAGTCAACCACCAGCGGCCGGGCGTGAGCGGCTGCGGCGAGGACGCGCGGCTGATCACGATCTGCTCGTTGCCGTTATTGCTGTTGGCGACGTAAGCCGATTGGTCGATCAATCCCTGCACCGTGGTGGCGGTGTGTTGAATGCCCTGGCGGATCAGCAGATCGACATCGCCGCTGGCGCCAAATGTGCGCACGGTCAGCGTCGCTACGTTCGACGGCAAGTCGATATAGAAAGAACTGTAGGTGTGGGCGGGCAGCGTGACCGCGATTGCCGCCTTGCTCTGATCGAGCGTGAGTTCGGTGGCTGGCTGGGAGCTGGCGATGATTGCAAGCGCTGGGGGGACGGCGACGCTAACGCTGCTGAGCAGGGAAAAAAGCAAGCAACCAAACACTTTGCCGGGTGAACGCATGATGGATCCTCCATGGCAATTGCCGGGCCGACTATATTCCTGCCGGTGGCAAACGCCAAATGCATCACGCTTTTTTGGGCGGCTCGGTCAGGAAGCGGCGACCAGTCGGGCTGGGCCGATGGCTTCGGCGGAGCTGGCAAACGGCAGGGCTTTTTCCAGCCCGATTTGCGGTTCGCCGATGAAATAGCCTTGCAAATAATCGACCGCGCATTCGCGCAGCAAGGGCAATACCTGCGGCCGATCAACGAATTCGGCGATGGTGCGTTTGCCAACCGAATGGGCGATGCCGGTGATCGCTTTGACGACGGCCTGGTCGATTTTGTCTTCGAGTAATCCCTGGATGAAGGAACCGTCGATTTTCAGATAATCGACATCGAGATGTTTCAGGTGCGAGAAGGTGGAGAAACCGACGCCAAAGTCATCCAGCGCAAACTGGCAGCCGAGCGCACGCAGATGGCCGATCAGGGCGCGTGCCGCTTCCAGATTGCTGACCGCGCGTGACTCGGTGATTTCAAACACGATCTGGCGCGCATCGATATCGAACTCCACCAGCTTGTCGGTGACATAGCTGGAGGTGGCCGAATTGACCAGGGATTGCGCCGACAGGTTGATCGATAGCCGCACCTTGCGGCCTTGGCGGTGGATTTCGTGCAGGGCGCGAAACGCGTTGTGGATCACCCAGCGGTCGATTTCCTGCATCATGCCGAAGCGCTCGGCGGTGGGCAGGAAAGCGCCCGGCGACAACAGTTTTCCGTGCGGATCGCGGAGCCTCAGCAAGACTTCGAAATAGGGCTCGGTATGCACAGCGGGATCGGCTTCATCGGAAAAATCCGCCAGCGGCACGATCGGCTGGTAGCTCAACACAAAGCCGTCGTTGCGGATGGCGTCTTCCAGCCGCGATGACCAGCCGAGTTCCAGGTCCATGCTGGCACGTTCGTCGGATTCCGGGGTGAATACGTGGGTTTGATTGCGGCCGCCGTTCTTGGCCAGGTGGCAGGCGATATCGGCGTTGGCCATTGCCTCGGCCGGCGATTCGGTGAGGCGATCCATCCGCGCCACGCCGATCGACACGGTGATGCGATAGCTTTTGCTGGCGTAAACAAAGGGGATGCCGGTAAGCGAACGGCGAAACTCGTCGGCAAGGGCGTCGATGTCCTGGCCAGTGACATTGCGCAGGATGATCGCGTATTCGTCGCCACCCATGCGGGCGAGGTGGTCGGATTGGCGCAAACGTGATTTCAATCGGGCACTGACTTCGATCAGCAATTGATCGCCGGCGGTATGGCCGGCGGTGTCGTTGATGAACTTGAAACGGTCGACGTCGATGAACAGCAGCAGCGAGGTCTGATCGGTACGCTTCAGCCGGGTGACTTCCTGTTCCAGTTGGCTTTCCAGGAAAGCGCGGTTGTTGAGCTTGGTGAGCGAGTCGTGTTGCGCCTGCCAGCGCAATTCTTCTTCCAGCACGCGGCGTGCCGAAATATCTCGAAACGCAATTACCGAGCCCTGGCGAACGCCGTCAACCAACATCGGAAATACCGTGCATTCGACCGGCAGCGGCCGTCGCGCCGAGGTAATGAACAGGGTTTGCCAGTTGGGTACTTGCGATCCGTTCTGATAACACTGCGACAGAAAACAGGCGCTGCGCGGCATTGGTGCGCCATTTTCAAAAGCGTGATGAAACTTCTCGTAGGCCAAACTGCCGACCAGATCGGTGGCGCTGGCAAAGCCCAGCAAATCCACCGCCGCCGGATTGACGAATTGGATCAGTCCGCTGCGATCCACCCCATACACGCCATCGCCGACCGAGGCCAGAATGCCTTCGAGGCGGCGCCGTTCGGCATCCACGGTTTTGCGATCCTGGACCATGCGGGCGAGCGAATGCAACCGCGCCAGAAACAGCTCTTTGGATTCGCTTTTGAACATGCATTCGATCGCGCCCGAGGCCAGCGAATCATTGATTACCTGGTCGGAGTAGGTGCCGGTGATGACCGCGCAGATCATCGTCTTCAGGCTCGGCGTGGACTTGACGGCGCGAATCAACTCGGTGCCGTTTTCATTCGGCATGAAGTAGTCGGTGACGACGATATCAAAGACATGTTCGTCGAGTTTTTTTCTGGCGTCGATCACGCTGGTGGCCAATTCGACCAGATAACCCTGTTTGCTCAGCAGCTTCTGAAACGCCAGGCGGACGGTGGCGGAGTCATCCACCAGCAACACCCGCATGCCGGTATGAACCGCGGCGTCCGGCTGCAAGTTGGCGTTCGCGCTCGGATGCAGGAGCTTGTTCAAAGCCTCGCCGGCTTCGTTGTAGTCTCCCCAGTTGAGCAATGCCGCGCGCGGCCGCTTCATCATCCAGTTGACCGCGCCCGGGCTGTTGGAGTCGGCCAGCACCAGCACCGGAAGATGTTCAAAAGCGTCGCGGGTCAGCAGATCAAAAATTTCGTCGGCCTTGGCTTCGCCATAGTCCGGCCAGCCCACCGCCACCGCGCCGATCTCGCTGGAAGAACGCGGCATGCGTTGCAGATAATCGAAGAGTTCCTCGAAGCCGGCCAGCGGCTGCACCGTATAACCCGCGCTCGAAAGCACCGAGGCGATCGCCCGGCGCCGGGTCACAGAGTTCTCAGTCAGCAGGACATTGGTCACGGCGCTCCCCGGTTCTCATTACCCCGAAGCCTAATGCCGGAAGCGGCTGAACGCCAGCGGATGCACGTTGGCCGGGATCCGGTCCCGGATTGGCCAGCGCCGCGGTGGCACGTCGCCGCGATCGATCCGAGCGACTCTGCGGCAATCGGGGCGGGCTGGATTCAGGTCATGCAAAAGAAGTTGAGTTTGTTGCCGTCGAGATCGCGGAAATAGCCGGCATAAAAGCCGGGACCACGCGGACCCGGCGCGCCTTCATCTTTTGCGCCCAACGCCAGGGCTTTGCGGTGCAGGGCGTCGACTTGTTCCGGCTTTTGCACGACCAGACCGACCATGACACCGTTGCCGACGCTGGCCGGATTGCCGTCGTAGGGTTTGATGATCGACAGGCCGGGTGTCCCCGGGCTGACAAACCAGGCGATGAATCGATCCGACTCCATCATCCGTTTGGCGCCGAGTTCGGCCAGTAGCGCGTCGTAGAAAGCCGCGCCGCGCGCCATGTCGTTGCAACCCAGGGTAACGTAACCAATCATGTGCGATGCTCCGTTGTGTCTGCGGGAAGGTTTGGAAAGCGCGGGCAGCTTAGCAATGAAACCGGCGCCGGGTCAGCTCAAATCCATTGCCGATTCAGATGACATCCCACAAGTATTTGCCGCGCGCAAGAATGGTGGCGGCGAGCTGGTCGAAAGCCGGGTCTTCATTGTGGCTGACGGCGCGCACGTTGCGCGATAGTCGGCGGCGCGCCTGGCGGGAAAATATCTCCGCGATGCTGACCGCCGCATCGGCTTCTGGATGTTTCTCGTTGAGCAGGGTGTCGGCCCGCGACAGCACGCAGAGGCCGACAAACAGGTCGATGCTGATGTCGGCGACGCGCTTTTGCTGGTACTGCAAGTCGGCGATGCGCTTGCCGTATTTGCGCAGCAATTGGTCGGCGACGATGGACAGCTCGACGGCATATTTTTCATAGATCCCGGCGGCTTTGCGCAGGCGCGGATGCAGGTTGCGCAAAATCTTGTCGGTGCCGATGCCGGTGGCTTCGCGGGCGCGTCGGCCGGCGTAGCCACCGAGTACGCCAAAGCCCTTGATCGGGTTGTTGAAGATGTCACCGATGGCGGACTTCAGACCGGCCAGCGTGGTGCCGACGTCTTTCAATCCAGACAGGGCGATATACAGCCGCAGGATTTCGTTGGTGCCCTCGAAGATCGACAAAATGCGCGCGTCGCGGGTGATCTGTTCGTAGGGAAACTCGCGCATGTAGCCATTGCCGGCGGCGATTTGCAGCGCCTCGTAGGCGCCGCGCTGGATCGCTTCGCTGGCAAATACTTTGCTGATGGCGGCTTCTACCGAATAGTCGCTGCAACCGGAGTCGATGTAGTGTGCCACCATCCAGACCGCGCTTTCGGCAGCGAAGCAATCCACCGTCAACTGGGCGATTTTTTCGCGGACCAGCCCGAACTCGGCAATCGGGCGATCAAATTGCTTGCGGTCCAGGGCTTGCTGGGTCGCCAGTTTGATCAGTGCTTTCATGCCGCCGACGGCACCGCCGCCAAGGCCGGTACGGCCATTGTTGAGAATCGCCATCGCTACTTTGAAGCCCTTGCCGACGTCGCCCAGGACGTTTTCTGGCGGTACCCGCACGTCGCTGAATGCCACCGTGGTGGTGCTCGATGCGCGGATGCCCATTTTGTCTTCGTGCGGACCATGGCTGACGCCGGGCCAAGCCGCCTCGACGACGAACGCGGTCATCTTGCCGGCGTCGGTGTCGGTGCGGGCAAACACCGTGTACAGGCCGGCGATGCCACCGTTGGTGATCCAGATTTTTTCGCCGTTCAAGGTCCAACTGCCGTCGTCATTGCGGGTCGCGCGGGTGCGCACCGAAGCGGCATCGGAGCCGGCGCCGGCCTCGGTCAGACAGAACGCAGCGATCAATTCGCCACTGGCGAGGCGCGGCAAGTAGCTGGCCTTTTGCGCGGCGCTGCCGAATAGCAGCAGGCCTTTCATGCCAATGGAGCTGTGCGCGCCGATGGTCAGCGACACCGAGCTGTCATGGCCGCTGGTGGCGGACAAGACGCGCGCGTAGGCGGCGTTGGAGAGTTCCAGCCCGCCCATGGCTTCGGGGATGATCAGCCCGAACAAGCCCATCTCCCGCAGTGACTGGATAAACGCTTCGGGCTGGTGGGCGTCGCGGTCCCACTGCTTCAGGTCGGCGTGCGAATCCTTCAGGAAATCGTCGATGGCGTCGACCATGGCGGTGAGCAATTCGCGATCCCGTTCGCGCATGCGCGGGTAGGGAAACAGATTTTCTTCGACGATCTCGCCGAAAAAAAGATTCTTCGCGACACTTTGTTCCTTGAGCAGGGTCGATGGGGCAATCGACGGTGCAGCAATTTCGGCGGCCATGGGTGTCTCCTTGAGGGCGGGGGGTGGAAGTGTCGTCTTAGTCGATCAGTGCTGGCAAGTGCGCGGGTCCGGAAGATGGCGACCAGTTGGGTGCGTCGCCCTGTTCCCGGTTCGCGGGCCTTCCGCCGCTACCTTCTGTCTTGTGAACCGGCACGCCTGCTTTTCCTTATTTGACACCCTATGCGTTTCTTGTCGTGTGTCATTGCTGAGCCTCCCACGGATTGATGATGGCCACTTTGGTGGGCTTGAAATCAGCGACGTTGCGAGTGACCACCGTCATGCCATGCACCAGGGCGGTTGCTGCAATGAGCGCGTCACGCTCGCCGCGCTTGTCAGGCACATGCAGCCGGGCGCAGCGTTGTGCCACGGCGGTATCGACCGGTAGCGTGCGGCCGGAGAACTCGGGCAATACGTGGTGTTCCAGCCACGAGCGCAGCATGGCGCCTTGGGTCGCGTCCTTGCGTTCAATCGACAGAACGCCAAGCTCCAATTCCATGATGGTGATCGCCGACACAAAGAGGTCGGCGGCATCAACGCTTTGTGTCCATGCCGTCAAGTTCGTATCGGCCTTGCCAAGCCGCACCTTGCGCAGTTCGGACACCACGTTGGTATCGAGAACATACATCATGAGAAATCAGCGGGCCGGGTTTCGATGGTCACGCGCGGTGGCTCAAACTCGATGTCGGCAAACCCTGGCATAGCCAGTGCATCGGCAATGTTGCGCCGCTGCCTGGTGAGCCGCTGATAGTCCTCGAAGCGCATAAGTACATGGGCCGGTCGACCTCGATCGGTGATGATCACTGGCCCGTTGTTTGCGGCCCGCTTTGCCTCGCTCGCCCCTTGGTTGAACTCGCGGCTTGATAAGGTGGTAATGGTCATAGCGGCACCTCAGCAGTATGCTTGAATGATGTGTAGCCATGTTACTACATAAACCAGGCTAATGGCAAGTGATTCTCCGGTCCAGCACGTTTGACAACAGGCCGGGTGAGTGATCGCGCTCGATCTTTTGCGCCCTGGCCGGTTCCTGCTCCTGTTGCCGCTCCCGGCCTGCCAGCTTCTCCCACTGCTGGCGGTTTTGGTGGTGGTGCCGTCCGGCGTGGCCGACCGCGCTTCAAAAATAGCATTGCCGAAGGCCATCCTTTGACGCTCGCAAAATGGTGACGGTGCGGGCCTCGTCCAGCACACGATAAAAAACGATGTCGTTCGGATGCACGACCCGTTCGCGCCACCACTCGGCCAAGCCCGGCCGCCCTCCGCGGCCAAGCGATGGAAGCCGTGCAAGCGGCTTTGCCTTGTCGCGCAGCTCCGGCCCGAAGCGCTTGGCTCGCGTCGGGTTGTCCTTGTCGATGTAGTGCACGATGGCGCGCCAGTCTTCCCTTGCCATCGGCCGTCCTTTTGGTCGGGGTGTGCAAAGTTTTTGATGGCATGTTCCGGTGCCAGAGGTTGTCACGATAAATGATGCTTGCCACAACAGGAAATTAAGGTCGCTCTGCTATGTTGCTGCGTCGGCGTCGAACGGCTGCGCCAGACCTGTCTACCAATAACCGGAGTCTTTCGCTTGAGCAAGTTGGTTGAAACCATCCCTGCTGCCACTTTGCGCCAGATGTGCGCCCGCTTTGCGCGTCCGCAATGGCCGCGCGCGGTCTGGCAGTTGCTGAACACCTTCCCCGCGTTCCTGCTGTTGTGGGCGCTGATGGCCAAGAGTATCGATTGGGGCTATGGCTGGACCTTGCTGCTGGCGCTGCCCACGGCTGGCTTGTACGTGCGCCTGTTTATCATCCAGCACGATTGCGGACATGGGTCGTTTTTGTCCAGCAAGCGTGGCAATGATCTGATCGGCGCGGTACTCGGCCTGATGACGCTGTTTCCCTATGGCTATTGGCGCAAAACGCACAACATTCACCACGGTACTTCGGGCAATCTGGATCGGCGCACGCTCGGCGATATCGAAACCCTGACCGTGCAGGAATATCAGTCCCGATCCCTGTGGGGACGATTGCTGTATCGGCTCTACCGCAGCACGCCGGTGTTGTTGGGGGTCGGCCCGGCCTGGCAGTTTTTGGTCAAGCATCGGTTTCCGTTTGATTTGCCGTGGTCGTTCCGGCGCGAATGGATGAGCGTGTTGCTCAATAACCTGATGCTGGTGTCGGTGGGCGCCGCGATGGCCTGGTGGATCGGCTGGCAGACCGTGCTGCTGGTGCACCTGCCGATCCTGCTGCTGGCGGGGGCGCTGGGCGTGTGGCTGTTCTACTGCCAACACCAGTTTGAAGGCGCCTACTGGACCCGAGACGCCGACTGGGATTCGGCGCAGGCGGCGGTGTCGGGAAGCTCGTTCTTCGATCTACCGCGGGTGCTGCATTGGTTCACCGGCAATATCGGTTATCACCATATCCACCATCTGGCGAGCCGGATTCCGAACTATCGATTGCGCGAATGCTTTGAGTCGAGTCCGCTGTTGCAGAAAGCGCCGCGCATCACCTTGTGGTCGAGCTGGCGCTGTGCGCGGCTGAAACTTTGGGATGAACAAGGCCAACGCATGGTGGGTTTTCCGAAACGCCGCCGACTGGCCGCACCGTAGCAGTCGGGCTGACGTTAGCGACTGTCGAGCAAGCTCTGGCGGATGGCGGCGTGGTCGGTGCCAGCAACCACTTCAGCGCGGCCGATGCCGCGCCACAGAATCAGCCGCAGTTGCCCCGCCAGCACTTTTTTGTCGAGTTGCAGCAACCCGATCAGTTGCTCCGGGTGCAGTTCCGGCGGGATTTTTGTGGGTAGCCCGAGCGCTGCCAGCAATCGCGCCAGGCGCTCGGTCGCGATCCCATCGGCCAAGCCCAGATGCGCCGACAGGCGTGCTGCCACCAGCATGCCGATGGCCACGGCTTCACCGTGCAAAAACCTTGTGTAGGCGGTGGCTGATTCGATCGCATGGCCGAAACTGTGACCGAAATTGAGCAAGGCGCGCTCGCCGTGTTCGTGTTCGTCGGCGGCCACGATTCGGGCTTTGTGGCCGACACTGGTGGTGATGGCGTGGGTCAGCGCCGGCAAATCGCGGGCGCGCAGGGCGGCGGCGTTTTGTTCCAGCCAATCGAACAAAACCGGATCGGCAATGGCCGCCATTTTGACGATTTCCGCGAGCCCGGCGCAAAGCTCGCGATTGGGCAATGTGGCTAGCGTCAACGGGTCGATGAACACGGCCCGCGGTTGATGGAAGGCGCCGATGAGATTTTTGCCTTGCGGCAGATTGACGCCAGTCTTGCCGCCGACGGAGGCATCGACCATCGCCAGCAGGGTGGTCGGAAGCTGTACGCAGTCGATGCCGCGCATCCACAAGGCGGCGGCAAATCCGGCCAGGTCACCAACGACACCGCCGCCGAGGGCGAGCACGCTGGCGTCGCGGCTGGCACCGAACTCGGCGAGCGCGCCCAACACCCGCGCGACGTTGTCGAAAGTCTTGTGCGCCTCGCCATCGGGCAGCAGAAACGGCTGCCACTGATAGTGATCCAGCAACGGCTGCAAAGTCGGCAAATACAACGGCGCCACCGTGGTGTTGCTTACCACCAGCAGCTGGTGACCGTGGATCGCGCTGGCGAGCGCGGTGTGATCGCCGAGCAGTCCCGGCGCGATCCGCACCGGATAGCGGTGCGCGCCCAGCTCGACCGTGAGCGTGACCATCAGGCAGCCCGCGCTGGACGTTGCCAGGTTTGTTCAAGGGCGTGGATGGCGCGATCTGCGGCCCGGCTGACCGAGCCCGATTGCGGCGTCAAGATCAGATCGGCGGTGCTTTCGTAGAGCGGATTGCGCAGTGCCGCCATCGCGTTGAGACGCTCCAATCGGTCTGGTGCGCGCAGCAGCGGGCGCCGGGTATCGCGTGCCAGCCGCGCCAACTGGGCGTCCACGCTGGCTGGCAGATAGAGCACAAAACCGCGCTCGCTGAGGATCGCGCGATTGCGCGCGGCCAGCACCACACCGCCGCCGGTAGCGATCACTTGCGCCACGTTGGCGGCGGTTTCTGCCAGTAGTTGCGACTCGCGCTGGCGGAATCCCGGCTCGCCCTCGACTTCGAAAATCAGATTGACGCTGACGCCGGTACGACGCTCCAATTCAACGTCCATATCGACAAAGGCCAGCCGGAAATGCGCCGCAATGCGGCGTCCGAGCGTGGTCTTGCCAGCGCCCATCGGGCCGATCAAAAACAAGTTGCTGCTGGGGTTCATGGATCTGGCTCAAGCCGCAAAGGGTAGGCGTCGAGTGTAATGCAGGCACTTCCCGCAGATTGCATGGGCCGTCGGGGAGTTCGTGCTGACCAGGCGCTGGCAGTATTGAGCGCGACTCGCTGCTGATCTGCATCCTTGATCTGCATCGGCATGCGGTGCCGAAGCGTTGCCCATACTGGCGACTGTATTAGAATCGCCCGACGATCCATTCGAGAATGGCTGATGTGACCGTATCCACACGCTTGGTTGAGCGCTTCGGCACCTTGGTCTCCATTGGCGAAGGCGCCATGGGCGTGGTTTTCGAGGGCTATGACGCAAAGCGGCAATGCGCGGTTGCCATCAAGATGCTGAAGACCACCGATGCCGAGTCAGTGCGTCGGCTGCAACGCGAAGCGGCGGTGTTGTCGCGGGTTCAACATCGAAACGTGTGCGGCATTTTCGAACTGGGACAAACCGAGGGCAAGCACTGGATCGCGATGCCTTTGATCAGCGGATTGCCGCTCGATCAAGCTTGGCAGGGGTTGTCGTTGGGTGCGCGGATTGCACTGCTGATTGATGTTTGTCAGGGAGTTGAAGCCGCTCATGCCGCCGGTCTGATCCATCGCGATTTGAAACCGGCCAACATTCTGGTCGAGCGCACCGCAAGCGGGGTGTTGACGCCGGTGGTGATGGATTTCGGTATCGCGCGCAATGAACGCGATCCGGCTGGCTCGCTGACTGCCACCGGTGAGGTGGTCGGCACACCGGACAGCATGTCGCCAGAACAGGTCGTCGGTGATCGCAGCCGGATTGATCGGCGCAGCGATGTCTGGGCGATCGGCTGCCTGCTGTACCGGGCGATTTGCGATCACTCGCCTTATACCGGTAATTCCGCCGCCGAAGTCATGGCGCAAATCGTGACGCAGGACGCGGTCAGTCCGCGTCGTTATCGCCGTTCAGCGCCGTCGGCGCTGGCCCGCGTTTGCCTGCAGTGCCTGGAGCGTGAAGCGGACCGTCGCTATCCCGATGCGACCGCAATTCGCGAGGATTTGCAGCGTTTTCTGGACGGCCAGCCGGTGCGTGCCCGCGACACCGGGATCGGCTTCGCGGTGCGCCGTAGCTGGCGCCATAATCGAGCGGCTTGGCTGATTGCTTTGGCGCTCTCTGGGGCCATCGTGTTGGTTCTTGCCGGATTGCTGCGTGCCCGGGTCGAAGCCAATCACCGCGAGCAGTTGGCGAAAGAACTGGGCGCGATCCAGGAGAGCGTGCGCAGCCGCATGCAGATTGCCTATCTGTCGCCTTTGCATGACTTGCGTCCAGAACGTGATGCCCTGGCCAGGTTGGGCGATAGTGCGATGCTCCATCAAGTCGGCGAGTCCGCCGGATTGCGTACGCTGGCGCGGCGTTCCAGCGGTCTGTCGGCGCTGGCACTCGGTAATGACGAACAAGTGGTGCAGAGGATGACGCCGCTGGTGGCCAGCGGCGCCGCCGATGCGGTTGATCGGGCGGCGCTGGCGGCAGCCCATTTGCATCTTTACGGCAGTTCGGCGGCACGCTTTATCGACCTGCCCACGGCGGAACGTGATCTTGCCCTTGCCGCCGCTCGATCACGCCATCTTGAACCGGCACGCGCGCTGCTTGCCGCTGTCGGTAGTGTGGTCGGACCAGAGCATGTGCAACTGCTGTTGAGCGATGGTCGAATCGATGCCGCGCAGCGTCTATTGGCCAAGCTGCCAAGGCAGCAAAGTGCCGAGTACTCGGCGACCCTGCTAGCCGGCGAGCTGGCAATGGCCGAGGCAGCGGATCACGCGTCGCACGGTCAGCGCGAATTGGCGCAGGCGTCCTATCGGCGCGCGCTGGCACGCTTCGAGCAGGCCGCGGTGACCGCACGCAGCGACCCGCATGTGCTCGACCGGGTCTGTGATGCGGCGGTCGCGGCACTGCGCGAACGGATATCAAAGGCAGCGCCGGCACCGGCTTCGCCATTGGCGCTGCACCCGGCCTGCTTCGACGCAATCGTGGCCAATCCAGATGATCCGATCAGCCACGAAACCCTGGCCGCCGCATGGGAAGCGATTGCGACCAATCACGATCTGCGCAATGAGCGGGCGGCGATGGACTTTGCGCTGACCGCCGCCATTCAACACGCCGATCTGGCGGTGCGTCGGGCACCGCGCTTGCTCGGCGCGCGGTTGATCGGCGCCCGGGCGAGGCACCAGCAAGCCGGTCGCCTGGCCGATGACTTGCACGCTGCGCAGGCACATTACGACCAAGCCATCGCCATGCTCGTGCCGCTGACCAAAGAAGCCCCTGGATTCGCCTCGGCGGTATTGCTGCTCGGCCAACTGCAGGCGGAGCGGGCGCGCCAGATCAACAACCACAGCGCCGGTGCTGCTGCCTCTTATCTGCCCGCGCTCAAGTCGCTGCGGGAAGCGCGGCGACTGCGCCCGCAGGACGCCGACACGATCAATGCGCTGGGCTTGACCCTGGTGTTCCAGTTCTATGTCTTGCGTGACGATGATCTGGCCGCCGCCACGGCGGTGATGCAAGAGGCAATCCGCCTGCTTGATGAGGTGCTGGCGCGCAGCCCCGAAGACCCTGATTCTTTGTTTGGTCAAGGCGCCAATCTGGGCGATCTTTGGGGCGCGAAAGCGAATTATGCCAGCGACAACGCTGCCTTTGTCGCCGCCGAACCACTGCTCGATCAAGCGCTGGATTTGCTGGCACGCTTGCGCCGGGTCGCGCCGGGCCGAGCCGACGCTTACTCACAGCCGATTGCCCAGTTGGCGACCTATGCCGAACTGGCACGGGCGCGTGGACTGCCCAGGGATCGATACCTCGCCGTGGCCCAGCAAACGGCCGCCGCAGCCCAGGCTGCGGGCGTCAAACTCGACCATGGTCTGCTCGCCTGGTGGGCACTGGAGACCGCGATCAGCCGGGCTGAACAGCAGGATCGCGCTGCCGCCGCAGCGTTCCGCCTGGCCGACCAATATCTGCGCATCGCAGAAGCCGATCCGGACGAATTCTACTCGGCCACCCGGCAGCGCCTGGAATGGGTGGTCGCGAATCTCGACTGGCGCTTGCGCACCGATCAGGCAGCAGACGCCGTGATCGCGCAAGGCACTCGAGTGCTCAAGAGCTTGCTCGAACACCCGCGCGGCGCCAATGAAGCGATTGTCCATTGCAACGCGGGTGGGTTTCATTGGCTGCTGGCCAGTCATGGCATCGACAGCGATGGAGTGACAGCGGTTGAGCGGCTGGCGCAGGCCGAGGCCGCGTTTGGCCAATGCCAGAAACTGAGCGCCTCCTACGCCAAGCGTTGGCAAGCCATGGCCGAACGCGTCGCCGCAGCCAGCGGCGCGGAACGGCCACCAAGATGATCTCGCGCCCGGCCAGCCAGGTCGGTCGGCTCATTCGAAGCCATCAAAAAACAACAGCGTGGGGCGGGGTAGCGACAGACCCTCGAAAGCGCCGGCATCGTAGCCGCTGCCCTGGGGTCGTGGGTTACCGTCCATGTCGTCACGGGCGATGGATTCCGCGCAGTGGTCCAGGGCTGCACCATTGCCGATGCGGTAGCGACCGCGGTCGCTGTCGACAAACCCCGGGTCACTGTTGATTCCAGACGCGGCGGTCTGGCTGATATTGCAATTGGTGTTGAGCACCGCCTGCGCCCCTTTGACGATGCCGATGGTATTGCCCCACACGATCGAACGCACCAGAAGGAGGTCGGTGTCGGCCGCGTCGGCCAGCTCGAATGCGGCGCCCAGATTGCCAGCCACCGTCACATGTTCGGCGACCATCTGCGCACCGGCGCCCAGGCGAATGCCGCTGCTGTTGTCGCCGATACGGACGTTCGTGACAGCCAAATAACCGCCGCCTTCGACCTCGATGGCGCCCGGTGCTCCCACATTGCGGTCAACGCTGACGCCATTGAGCGTCAATTGGGCGCCGTCCGCGACCAGGGCGCCACCGCCAACGCTGCCGGTGAACTGGTTGAGTTTTCCGTTGTCGGCAATCTCGCTGCAATGCGCCTCATAGCCCAAGGTGATGGCTTCGCAGGGCCAGGCCGCGCCGGCGACGGGTGGGGTGTTGGCGACGCCAAACACGGATTCCATCCGCACCACCGCGCCACTATCGACCAGCAGGCTGTGACCGCCGCTTTGCGTTCGGGTGCCACCGTAACGCATCGAGACATTGCGTAGAACGACGTTGGTTCCCGGCAAAAATGCAGTCAGATTGACACCGCCGTTGTCGAATAGCCGGTTGGGTTGTTCCGGCGTACCGAACTGCACCCAATCCAGAGTCGCGTTGACCCCGGAAAGGTACATGCCGCCGCCGTCGCCATCGGCGAAACCACCGGCCAGTGTGATGCCGCGCCCGTTGCCATGCCAGCCCTGCAGCGCGATGGTAGACGGCTGCCCAGCCGCCGCCATTGCATAGATGTGCCCACCAAATTTGGCGGTCTTGGTCAATCCGGGATTCAAGAATTGCACCGGCGCCTGGATGCGCAGTTCGCCCAAGCCCAGGCTGGCGATTGCACCGCCGTGACCCGCGGTGCCGGAGCGATTGCCGGTGAAGGTTACGTCACCGTGAGTGCCAGCGCTCTGGTTGATCCAGACCAGGCCGCCATTACGGTAGATCGCGCCGCCATCGCCGTTGTCGCTGGATGAGTAATTGCTTGAAAACGCGATCTGCTCACCCGGTCTTGCCTCCAGCAGCAACTGGCCGCGGCCAAGATAGATCGCGCCGCCGTGCAAATCGGCGACATTGTCGGTGAACGAGAGCGGCGAACGCAGCAGGAGTTGCGGTTGGTTTGGGTGATCGACATAGATTGCGCCACCCAAGGACCGCGCACCCACCCCACTGCTTTGGCTGTGATTGCTAGTGAACTCAACCGGACCCCAGTCACTGGGACTATCGTTGATGCTGCCCATGCCGGTGGAGTTGTGGTAGATCGCGCCACCGTGGCCAATGGCGTCGAAGGCGCTGTTGCCTTGGAAGCGTGTTGGTGCGTCGGCAGCACCAAAAATAGTCCAGCTCGCATCGTCCAAAGCCGCCAAGCCGCCGCCATCGCGAGCGAAATTGCCGAGCAACTCCACCGAATGCGCTTCGAGCACCGCGCTGCCCAGCAGCAGGACACCGCCGCCGGCGCTGGTGTTCGACTGACCATTGCCACTCAAGACCGTGCGATCCAATCGCGCAGTGCCGTCTCGGAGCGTCAGCCCTCTGCTCCAGCCTTCGATCAAGCTGTCGCGGATTTCGATGACAGCATTGCTACCAAGCGCCGTGATTCCGTTATACTTAGAACCTTGAACCACTAGCGAAAGCACGTTACAGCCGCGCAGAGTCAGGCCAGAAAGCGACGGGCTGGCGGCCACCTCGATCACCGAGCGTGGGCCGAACGGCTCATTGAGTTCGATTTTGATCAAGCTGTCGACCAGATGGGCATCGCCGCCGTTGTACAGGTAGATTGCACTGCCCAGGCCGTTGCCGGCGGTGTCATTGACCCGGTTGTTCAGAAATGTCGCCGCTCCGCCGAGAGCGCCCAGATCGAACAGAATGGCTGTCTGACTGCCGTTGGCGGCAATGCCGCCGCCGGCATTGGCGCGGTTGTGCTGGATCAGCACCGTGGCGTCCTCGACCAGCTCGACCCTGGCGTTATCCAGATAGATGCCACCGCCGTTGCCGTTGAACGCGCGGTTGTCTCGAATTTCCACGGCATTCAGGGCGAGCGTGGCCGAAGTCACGTGGATGCCGGCGCCGTCGCCGCTGTCGCGGAGGTTGTCGCGCACGGTAATGCGATCGAGTACCACCTGGCCGACGAGCGGCAGAATGCGCAACAGCGAATCTGTGCTGTGTATCGGCGCGTTGCCGTGAAAATCGCTGCGCCCGGATCGTGCCGAGGTGGTGCAGTCGTCGTAACCACCCTCGACCCGGATCGCCTTGCCGATGACCAGCGGACCGGGAAAATTGCCACTCCTGATGCGCACCGTGTCGGCGTTGTTGGCCGCGGCAAACGCCAGTTGCGGCGTGGCGTAGGTGCAGCCAGGGCCAACCCGCAGAATGGCCGCAGTGGCAAAAGGGCCGCTCAGCAGCGCTGCCCACAAGGTGAGATGGAGAAGCCAACGGGTCATGGAATGTCCTCCTTTGTGCATGAAGTCGAGCCGGCTGACCGGTGTCGACAGGGCTTGCCCGGATTGCCGACAAGCGTCGCCATTCACGGCTCAAAGCCATCAGTGAATAGCCGATCTTTGCGGCCGAACACAACGTAGCTGCTGCCCGATAGGGGCAGGCCATTGGCGCCTGCAAACGGTGTGCCAATCACCAGATCGCTGACCCCATCGGCATTGATGTCGCCGACGTCGGCGACGGCAAACCCCGCCGAATTGTTGGCGTCGATACCGTTGATCCGGAAGCCATCGTTACCGTTCAGATCGGCCAAGGGCAGCGACTGTGGAAAGTTGCCATCGGCGCGTCCAAATACGACGTAGACCCGACCAACGTCGGAAAAGGCGGTATCGGCGGTCGGTGCGCCGATCAGCAGGTCGTCAACGCCGTCGTCATTGATGTCGCCGCCGGCATGCAGTGAAAAGCCGACTTGCTCGTTATCTTGGCCGCCATCCAACCGAAAGCCGTTGCTGCCATTCAGGCTGGTCAGGGCCAAGGACGTCGGGAACGTGCCAGCATGACCAAAGACCACATAGCCGCTGCCGCGATGGATGCCGGCGTTATTCACGGCCGGGGCGCCGATCAGCAGATCGGCGAATCCATCGGCGTTCAGGTCACCACCGGCACCGACCGCGAATCCGGCAAAGTCACCGAGTACCGCGCCGTCGACGCGGAAGCCATTGCTGCCGTCAAGTGCGCTCAAGTCCACCGCCACGGAAAACGAATCGGCCTTGCCGAACACGACATAACTGCGGTTGGCCTTGCCACCGATGATGAAGTCGGCGAAGCCGTCGCCATTGACATCATTGGCGCCACTGACCGACCAGCCGGAGAAATCGTCCGGTGCCGTGCCGATCAAACGAAAACCACTGCCATCGCCGGTCAGACTGGACAAGGCCAGCGTCGCCGGAAAGCCATCCGCATGACCGAACAGCAGGTAGCTGGTGCCCGAGCGGTTACCGTTGGCGTCGGCTTCGGGCGCACCGATGAGCAAGTCGGCAAAGCCATCGCCATTGTGATCGCCGGCGCCATTCACCGATAAGCCGAAACGGTCGCCGCTGGCCTCACCGTGGATAGCGAACCCGTTGCCGCCGGTCAGCGGCAGCGCCTCACTGGCGGCAAAGCCGCTGCTTCTTCCCAGCAACAGATAGCCGCTGCCCGAATTGCTACCGTTGCTGTTGCCGCTTGCGGTACCGACCAGAAGATCCCCCAAGCCATCGCCATTGACATCACCGGCAGCGGCGACCGAGCCGCCAAAGAAGTGACTGCTATTGTCGCCCAGGAACTGGAAACCATTGTTGCCGTTCAGGCTGGCGAGCGGGAACGGGTGCGGAAAGGTGCCGTCGCCACGCCCATAGATCACGAAGACCCGGCGGTTGCCAGGCGCACCCAGTAGCGCGTCGTCAAAGCCATCGCCATTGATGTCGCCGACGCCGGCGACCGCAGCGCCGAGCTGGGCGCTGTTGGCGGGGCCATCGACGCGAAAGCCATTATTGCCGTCCAGGCTGCTGAGGTCGATGCTGGCTGGAAAGGGTTGCGCCGACGCATCCGCCGTAATGGTGCCAGTGAGCAGAAGGGCCGAAATGGCGCGGATCAGCAGGCTTGGACGGCGGTGGCAGGACGGGTGTGGCATTGAGCAAGGTTTCATGGACATTGAAGATGGCTCCGATGGTTTTGTGCGTTTGGTTTTGTACGTCGCGTGGGGGTGCAAGGCGATACGTTGCGCCATTAGGTTGGCTTCGGCCCTGCCGATCAGCCCGAAGCCCGTGATGCCTCGATCTACAACGGCGTGATCTGGCGCCATCGCCTCAGTCACGGCGAATGCGCACGCTGCGAAAGGGTGAGCCCGCCAGCGTGTCTGGCCCGCTGCGGAACCGGTCTGCTGCCGATTTGCCCCGTCGCGGCGCCAGCCGTTCTGGTACGCGCAACAGGCGTTGGCAGCTTGGGCAGCGATAGCCAACGCCATCGTTGACCAGCTCGATGCCGACTTCATTGATCGCGCCAACCCAGTGGCAATGGCCGCAACGCAGCAGTTCATTGGTATGTTCAAACATGGCATGGCCTCCTCGGGGTGAGCTCTGATCGGAATGGCAATCCAGGCGTCGGCAAACCGGCAAACGCACTCATGGCTGCTCGAATCCGTCGGCAAAAACCAGCTCCGGTTTGCGCCCAAAGACGACGTAGCTGCTGCCCGCTGCCGGATGGTCACTGGGCGCCGCATTAGGCGCACCGATCACCAGATCGTCGACGCCATCGCCGTTGATATCGCCGGCGGCGCGCACCGAATGACCAGAGCTATCGGATGCTTCCACGCCATCGAGGCGAAAGCCGTTGTTGCCGTCCAGACTGGACAACGCCAGCGGGTGCGGAAAGCCACCGCCGCTGCGTCCAAACACCACATACGTGCGGCCGCTGCTGGCGTTGGCATCTTTTGCGCCGATCAACAAATCTCCCAGCCCGTCGCCATTGATATCCCCGGCACGACTGACTGAAAAACCTGATTTGTTGCCTGCGGATTCGCCATCCAGGCGAAAGCCGTTCTGGCCGTTCAACCCAGATAAATCGAGCGGATGGGTGAAGTTGCCGGAATGGCCAAACACCACATAGCTGCTACCGGCGTTGAACCCGGTAGGCGTGGCACCGAAGGCGCCGACGATCAAGTCGGAGAAACCATCGCCATTGATATCCCCGGCGCTGTTCACCGCGAAGCCGGCATAGTCATGGCCGGCGGGACCATCGAGGCGGAAGCCGTTGTTGCCGTTGAGCGTGGTGAGTGCCAGTGTGGAGGTAAACGGCCCCGCTTTGCCGAACACAACGTAGCTTTTGCCTGCGTAAGCAAACAAAGGATCTTGATGGGGCGCACCGATGATCAGATCGTCGAAGCCATCGCCGTTGACATCACCTGCGCTACCCACCGAAGTCCCCGCATAGTCGTCCGGCGCCGTGCCGGGTATGCCATAGCCCTGGGTGCCGCCGGCCATTCCAGACAACGCCAACAATGCGCTGAAGCCGCCACTCTTGCCAAACACTACGTAACTTTTGCCGGCGCTGGTGGCGCCGGCTGGATCGGCGTGGAATGCGCCGATGATCAGGTCATCGAGGGCATCGCCGTTGTGCCGCCCACTGCCACTGATTGCATGACCGGCGTAATCATTAGCGTTTTCGCCGCTCACCGCAAAGCCATTGGTGCCGTTCAAAAGCAGTAACTGGGTGGCTGGAAAAGCCGATGTTTTGCCGAACAGGACAAAACCGGCGCCGGCATTGTTGGCGCTAAGGTCGGATCCTGGCGCACCGATCGCCAGATCGGCGAAGCCGTCGCCATTGATGTCACCGGCACCGCTGACCGCTTGTCCGAATTGGTCGCCATGACTGATCCCCAGGATCCGAAAGCCGTTGCCGCCATTCAGTGTGGATACCGCCAGCGGGTGGGTGAAACCGCCGGCATGGCCGAACACCACATAGACGATGCCAGGGTTGTTGCCGTTGTTGACGGCGTAGGGCGCGCCAATCATGAGGTCGTCGAAGCCGTCTCCATTAATGTCACCGGCACCGGCGACGGACCACCCCAGTCGGTCATTGGTGATCGCGCCATCGACCCTAAATCCGCTGTTGCCATCAATATCCCACAACGGCAGAACTGCCGGGAAAGCGGCGGCGCCGACGCCGAGTGGCGCGGCGAGCCCAGCGAACAAGACACCGGCCAGGGCGGTGGCCAGGCAGCGTTGGGGAAAACGCCGACAATCCGGGTTGAAGTTGCCGACGGGATGCTTGATCGATGGGTACGTGGTCATGGGTTGCTCCCAGGTCGCGTGCGGCTGAAGGAAATTTCAACCGTCAACACGCCACCATGAGTCTGTGATCGCAAGCGCCATGCCAGTGCCAATGCCGCGCACAAGTGATTGAAATACAATCAAAATGTAGGATCCATTCCGAGTGCGACGGCGGTCATGTAGCAGGTCTGACACAGCGTCGTCGCAACCCTGCAACAGGGCGCGGACGCCGCCATCAATCGCTGGCCGCGTCCTTGGTCTCGGCGCCTTCCGGCAACAGATCGAGATCGCGCAGGCGCCGATACAGGGTCGAGCGCGACACGCCGAGGCGCTGAGCCGCGACCGACACCTGCTGGTCGGCCGCACACAGCGCCTGCGCAATGATTTGCCGCTCGGCGTGGTCGAGTTGCTGTTGCAGATTGCCGACGCCGCCATCGCGGCGGCGACTGCGGATGTGGTGGCCGAGATCCGCGCTCATCACCAGGCTGTCCTGATCGAGGAACACCGCGACCCGCGCCATTTCGCGTTGCAGCTCCCGCACGTTACCGGGCCAGTCGTAGGTGAGCAGGGCGTCGGCGGCGGCGCGGCTCAAGCCACGAACCTTGATGCCGCGGGGGCGCGTCGCTGCGAGCAGAAAAGTCACCGCCAGCGGCACGATGTCAACCGGGCGCTCGCGCAGAGGCGGCAACCGCACTTCCCAATCGGCGATGCGGTGGATCAGGTCGAGACGGAAACGGCCATCGGCCAGCATCTGATCGAGGTCGCAATGGGTCGCCGAGATCACCCGTACGTCCACGGCGATCGGCCCGTGGCCGCCGACCCGCAGCACCTCGTGCTCTTGCAACACGCGCAGCATCCGCGCTTGCATTGCCGGTGTCATGTCGCCGATTTCATCGAGCAACAGCGTGCCGCCGCTCGCCCGCTCGAACACGCCAGCGCGCGCGACGACGCCGGTGGCCGCGCCTTTCTCCACGCCGAACAGTTCCGCCTCGAGCATCTCCTCGGAAAACGCGGCGCAATTGATCGCCACGAACGGCTTGGCATGGCGCGATGAGGACTCATGGATGTGCCGCGCCAACAGCTCCTTGCCAGTGCCCGATTCGCCGCGGATCAGGACGTGGATGTCGCTGCTGGCGACCCGCGCGGCGCGTCGGAAGATGCGCTGCATGTGCGGATCCAGACTGGTGATGGGCAAGGTGGCCTGCGGCGACAGCAGCGGCGCCATGGGCTCGGTATCGGCCAGCGCCGCCAGCGCCGCGCCGAGTTCGGCCAGGTGCCGGACGCGTTCCGGCGTCGGCAAAACCTCGGCAGCCAGCAGCCAGCGCTGACGCCCGTACACCAGCTCCAGCGCGGCACCCTGATCCGCGACGCCGGGCTGGTGCCAGTCGAGCAGCAGGCCGTCATCGCTATTGCTGAGTTGCAGCCGACTGAGCGGAAGCGTGCGCACACAGGCTTGGGCATAAGCCAGCAGCATCGCTTGCTCACCGGGGCGGGTGAGCGCGTAGTGCAGCAGATCGACCAGTTCGCGGCGAAAAAAACGGTCACCACTGCCGGTGGCGAGCGTTGCCCCAATCCGGGTGGTGCTGGGCACGGTTTCGGGCTCGGTCATGACGGTGTACGGCGTGGCATCGTCAGCGATGATCGGCGTGACCAGCAAATCGACTTCACCCACCCGGATCGTGGTCGGTTGATCGATCACTTCGATGGCGTTGACGACCAATCGGCGTGCGCCGAGGAAACTGCCGTTGCGAGAACCGATATCGATAATTTGCAAACACTGATCGACAACCTGCAGGGTCAAATGGTGGCGCGAGACCGTGGGCTGATCGACTTGGATCTGACAGTCCGGGGCGCTGCCGAGCAGTACCGCCCCGTATGCCACCAGCGGAATCCGCCGCCGACCACCGGGACCGTCGATGATCAGACACCAAGGCATGGCTGGCGACTTGCGGTGGCGGCGAGCTGGGGTAGTCGGTTCATGGCGCTGAGAGTGTAACCGTGAATCCGGAGACTCGCGCCGCCCTCGCCCGGGCGGAGTTTGCCCATCGCCGATGCGGTGACGCGGCCACGGACTCATGACTCTGTGAAACGCCGACGTGGCCGTACCAGACTGTTAGAATCGTCGCCCTTTCCTTTGCGGGCGCATCATGATTCGTTTTGCCTTGACTTTTTTGCTGGTGCTCGGCGCCCTGTTTTACTTGTACGTGCTGGGCCCGGTGCAGCAGCAGGTGATCCTGCCGTTCACTACCGCATTGGCGCATTTGTGTACTTTTCTGGTGCACGTCTTCGATCAGGATGTGACCGCCATTGGCAAGGTGATTTCCTCACCCAGTGGTTGGGCGGTTTCGATCGAGCCTGGTTGCAACGGTGTCGAGGCGGTGATCATTCTGGCCGCGGCGCTGGTCGCGTTTCCGGCTTCATGGCGGCACCGGGCGATCGGCTTTGGGCTCGGATTTCTGGCCATCCAGGGACTCAATGTCGTGCGCATCATCAGTCTGTTTTACATCGGCCTTTGGGAGCGCAATGCCTGCGTAGCGGGGGTCGAATGCCACACCATTTGGTTCGACTGGTTTCATCTGTATTTGTGGCAGGCGTTGATCATTCTGGATGCCTTGGTGGTTTGGTTGATCTGGTTGCGCTACCTGCCGCGGCCGGTGCCCGCGCCGCTGCCATTGGCTGCCGGTGGCTGACACGGCCAAAGCCTCCGAACGGATCTTGCTGGTCGGCTGCGGCGACTTGGGCGCGCGCATTGGCGTCGGTTTGCTGGCCGCTGGACATCAGCTGACTGCGCTGACGCGCCGCCGCCAGCCGCCGGTCGGCGTGGTGGCGCTGCATGGCGATGTCGGTCGCGCGGAGACTTTGCCGACGCTGCCGGCATCCATTGATCGGTTGATTTATGTGCTGACGCCAGCCGCGCGCACGGCCGAGGCTTATCAACTTGCCTATGTCACCGGGCTCCGCCATGTGCTGGCAGCGCTGGCGCCCTGCCGACCGAGGGTGACCTTTATTTCCAGCACGGCGGTGTATGCCGATGCCGCGGGCGGCGGCGTCGACGAAACCACGCCAGCCCGGCCAGAGGCCTTCAACGGACAGGTGATGTTGGCAGCGGAACAACTGGCAGCGGCGGCGCATGCCGACAGTCTGTGTTTGCGCCTGGGTGGCATCTATGGCCCTGGACACGATCATTTGCTGCAAGCCGCTTTGGCGCCATCGTCGCGGTTGTCGGCATCGTCGATCATCAGCAACCGCATCCACATCGACGATGCCGCCGCCGCCGTTTGCCACTTGATCGCCGGTGGCCATCGTGGCGTGTTCAATATTGTCGATAGCGAGCCGGCCTCAAGCGCCCAGGTGCTGGCCTGGTTGGCCGCCGAGCTGACCGGCTCGGTAGCGGAACCGGTCACCCCACCGCAGCAAGGCCGCCGGATCAGCAATCAGCGCTTATTGGAAAGCGGGTTTGACTTGCGCTACCGCAGTTGGCGCGAAGGCTATCGGGCGTTGCTGGAGGCGTCGCAGCGACCGCGACCTTGCTAGACTTGGCGGCGCCCATTTCGGGTTGAACGATACGGAGTAAGTCATGGCCGCAGGTGTTGCCAAAGTCATCGAAATTACCGCCGCTTCTACCAAGGGCATCGAAGATGCCGTGCAAACGGGATTGAAAAAAGTCGGCAAGACCGTCAAGAACATCAAGGGCGCCTGGGTCAACGACATCAATGTCGTTGTCGGTGACGATGGCAAGGTCGCCGAGTGGCGGGTCAACATGCGGATTACCTTCCTGATCAACTGATGGCGCCCGGAGAGTCGTCAGCGTCGTTGTTCGTTGGTGGATTTTGGGTAAGCGCAGCAGGTGAGCGCGGGGTCTGCCAGTCGGGGTGCTTTCTGGCAGGCCTTTTCAATCGTCGACGCTTGGCCTATGGTGACGCGTCTGGCGGCTCGTCGGCGGCCACTGAAGGGGGCAACCAGTGCGCGTTCATTGCACTATTTTTCAATACTTACAAGGGCGAGCATGAGTACCCAATCGGTAGTAATCGGACTGCTGGAAGACGATCAGGATCAAGCCGACCTGATCGGTCTGTGGCTGAAAGAAGCGGGCTATCAGGTGCGCTGGTATGCCGATAGCAAGGATTTTCGGCGTCGCCTGGGCGCGGAGTCGATCGATCTATTGCTGCTCGATTGGAATCTGGGCATCCAGGCTTCCGGCTTGCAGGTGCTGGAATGGCTGCGCCAATCGGCGCACCAGAAGTTGCCGGTGGTGTTTCTCACCGCCCGCGCCACCGAGCACGATATCGTCACCGCGTTGCAGGCGGGCGCCGACGACTACGTGATCAAGCCGGCCAAACAAGGCGAACTGCTGGCGCGGTTGCAATCGGTGTTGCGGCGCACCGGCGTCGCCACCGCGGCGGGCTCCATGGCGGGCGGCGTGGAGCCTTATCAGATCAACATGGAGCGTCGGCGGATCAGTTTGAATGCGGTGCCGATCGAACTCACCGACCGCGAGTTCGATCTTGCCGCGTATCTGTTTCGGCGCAGCGGCCGCATCGTCAGCCGTGAGGCGTTGCTGGAAAACGTCTGGAACCTCAGCGGCGATGTCAACACTCGTACCGTCGATACCCACGTCAGCCGCTTGCGCAAGAAGTTGTCGCTCAATGGCGACAACGGCTGGAACTTGAACGCGGTCTATCAGCACGGCTATCGCTTGGAATCGACCAAGTAAACGGCGGCGCGGCAGCGGCCACCCAGGCGAGTCATCAGTTGAGCCGGCAAATGCAAAACCTGGATCCGGAAATCCTGCTGACCTTTCAGCAGTTGCAATCGCAAGCCTACGAGGTGGGCGAGCCCGACCCGACGGCGATGACCCTGGCGACGGCGGATGCCGAGGGTCGAGTTTCGTTGCGTGCCGTGTTGCTCAAACACGTCGATGAACAGGGTTTCGTTTTTTACACCAACCTCCATAGCCACAAAGGCCAGCAACTGGCGGTGAATCCGCGTGCGGCGTTGTGTTTTCTCTGGCTGCGTTTGCGCAATCAAGTGCAGGTGCGCGTCGAGGGCGCAGTGGAAGCCGTCAGTGCTGCCGAGGCCGATGCCTATTTCGCCAGCCGCGCCCGTGATAGCCAGATCGGTGCCTGGGCCTCATTGCAATCGCAGACGC
>PEUI01000305.1:20343-28230 GCA_002785585.1 Lysobacterales bacterium CG02_land_8_20_14_3_00_62_12 | reverse complement strand
GACAGAAGACGGAAGACGGAAGCCAAAGCAGCAGCAAGCGCAGAAAACTAATAACAGAACGCGGAACGTGCCGGACTGGTTTCGGCGCGCCGCTCAGCCGCAGTGCTCGGCACCCAGTTGCGACACCAGACGGGCCATCCGACCGGCTTCCAACGCGCGCTCACTGGAGGCATTGCCGGCCAGGGCGCGTTGGTAGACGCCGTGGGCGATGGCGGCGAGCCGAAAAAAATTGAAGGCCAGATGAAAATGCCAATCGCCCTGCGGATTCCGTCCGCTGGCAGCGGCGTACAGATCGATCAACGCGGCTTCTGACGGAATGCCCAAAGCGTGGCGATCGAGCCCGGCCAATCCCGACAAGATCGGATTTTGTGGCAACCGCAGTGCCATGCAGAAATAGCCGAGATCGGCCAGTGGGTGACCCAGGGTGGACAACTCCCAATCGACCACCGCGAGCACTTGCGGCTGCTGCTGGGCGAACATCAAGTTGTCGAAACGGAAATCGCCATGGACCAACGCCAGCTGGCCGTCGTCGGCCGGGCAATGCGCGGGCAACCACGCCAGCAAGCGATCCATGGCGGCATCGGCGTTCGCTGCGGTCGCCGTGGCGCCGTACTGCTCGCTCCAGCGCTTGATCTGGCGTGCAAAATAATTGCCCGGCCGGGCATAGTCGGCCAGCCCGACAGCGGCCACATCCACCGCGTGAATGGCCGCCAGCGTGGTGATGGCACTGCGGTAATAGGCACCGCGATCCGCGGCGTTGATCGACGGCAAAGCCGGGTCCCAGAACACCCGGCCATCGACGTAGTCCATCAGATAAAACATCGAGCCGATGACCGAGTCGTCGGTACACAAATGAATGGGCCGCGCCACCGGCACTGCTGAATCCTGCAAGGCGGTCAACACCCGGAACTCCCGGTCGACGGCATGCGCCGAGCTCAACAATGTTCCCGGCGGTTTGCGCCGCAACACCCAACGGCCACTGGCTGATGCCAGCAAATAAGTTGGGTTGGACTGCCCGCCGCTGAACTTGGTCGCCGTCAGCGGCCCGCGAATGTTGGGGACATGCTGCGCCAGATAATCTGCCAGTGCGGCCATCGGCAACGCGGTGGCGGCCAAGCTCATTGTTTTCTCCGAAGCAGTGGAGGGTTCTTGCCAAATGCCTTGGCGGCGTCCGCGCGGCGCTGACTTCGGCGTCTGCGCATCATTTTGGCTGCCGTCCCAATTCGGCCTTGGCAAGGGCGTTGAGGTGCACTTCATCGGGGCCATCGGCCAGCCGCAGTGCGCGGGCACCGGCGTAGGCGCGGGTGAGGAAGCTGTCTTCGCTGACGCCGAGGGCGCCGTGGATCTGGATGGCGCGATCCACCACCCGTTGCGCCATGCTCGGGGCGACGATTTTGATCATGCCGATCAAGTCCTTTGCCCCTTTGGCACCAGCGGCATCGATCGCCTGCGCCGCTGACAAGGTGAGCAGGCGCGCCTGGTCGATTTCGACGCGGGAGCGGGCAATGGCTTCGCGCACCATGCCCTGCTCGGCCAGCGGTCGACCGAACGCTATGCGGGTGCGGGCCCGTTGACACATGGCTGCCAGGGCGCGTTCGGCCATGCCGATCAGGCGCATGCAATGGTGAATGCGGCCGGGGCCGAGACGGCCCTGGGCCACTTCGAAACCGCTCCCCGCCCGGTAAATCAGATTTTCCACCGGCACCGTGGCCTGCTCGAACTGCACCTCGGCATGGCCCTGCGGAGCATCGTCGAAGCCAAACAATTGCAGCGGCCGCAGCACCTTGACGCCGACGGTGTCGCTTGGCACCAGGACGAGACTTTGGCGATGGTGCCGATCAGCATCCGGTTCGCTGACCCCCATCACCAAAAAAAATGCGCAGCGCGGATCGGTGGCGCCGGTGATCCACCACTTGCGGCCAGTGATGCGGAATCGATCGCCCACCCGTTCGATGCGGGTCTGGATATTGGTCGCATCACTGGAGGCCACGGCAGGTTCGGTCATGGCAAATGCCGAGCGAATTTCGCCGCGCAGCAAGGGCAGTAGCCAGCGCTGTTGTTGTTCGGCGTTGCCGTAATGCACCAGCACCTCCATGTTGCCGGTGTCGGGGGCATTGCAGTTGCAGGCCTCGGGTGCCAGCCAGCAGTGGCCCATCAGTTCGGCCAGCGGTGCGTAGTCGAGGTTGCAGAAGCCGGCGCCAAATCGCGGGTCCGGCAAGAATAGATTCCAGAGACCGCGTTGCCGGGCGGCGGCTTTGAGCGTCTCCATGATCGGCGGAATGGTCCAACGTTGCCCGGGTTGCGCGATGTGGGCGTCGTATTCGGCTTCGGCTGGGACTACCTGTTCGGCGATGAAGCGCGCCAATTCTGCATGCAAAGCGCGGGCGCGATCAGAAAACGCAAACAGTGTGGGTAGTTCGTTCATGGGCGGTCCGCTGGCTTGGGGTTTTAGTGTAGCGGCGGCTAGGGACCGTGGCCGGGCCAGAGCAGCGCGCACCGCTCGCGCTAGACTTGGCCGCCAGCGATCCGGCCTGGTGCCAATGCGGACCGCAGCATTCGGGCTGGGGTAAGGCGTTGTAAATCATCAAAGGTGCCATCTTGCTGGTCTTTTGCCCCGTCTGCTTCGTTGCGCGAAGGGTTTCATAGTCGAACGATGCGCCCCTTTGCGCACCTTGCAGACGGGGCAAAATCCTTCGCAATCCGCCACCTTTAATGATTTACAACGCCTAAGCACTCAGTCGGTTTAGTGGTTTTGTGTCCAAGGAGAACCCACCTCATGTCCGCACCGAAGAAGTTTCGTCTGGTTACCCGCAGCGATTTTGATGGCCTGGTTTGCGCCGTACTGCTCAAGGAAATGGCGCTGGTTGAAGAGATCACCTTTGTGCATCCGAAAGATATGCAGGATGGCAAGATCGCCATTGGCAGCAACGACATCATTACCAATCTGCCCTATGTCGAAGGTTGCCATCTGGCTTTCGATCATCATCTGAGCGAGACCTTGCGCCTGGGTACGGTGCGCCCGGCCAACCACATCATCGATCCGAATGCGCCGTCGGCGGCACGGGTGGTTTACGACCATTTTGGCGGTGCGTCAGCGTTTCCGCGGGTTGCCGTGGAGATGATCGTGGCCGTCGACAAGGCCGATTCGGCGCAGTTTTCCTTGGCCGAGATTCTTCATCCCAAGGACTGGGTGCTGCTCAACTATCTGATGGATGCGCGCACCGGTCTCGGCCGCTTCCGTGAGTTTAGGGTGTCCAACTACCAGTTGATGATGCAGTTGATCGACTACTGCCGGGACCATCTGATCGAGCAGATTCTCAACTTGCCCGATGTCAAAGAACGCGCCGATCTATACCTTGCCCAGGCCGAACTGGCCGAACAACAACTGCGCCGCTGCGCCAGTGTGCACGGCAAATTGCTGGTGCTGGATTTGCGCCAGGAAGCGACCATCTATGCGACCAATCGCTTCATGATTTATGCGCTCTTTCCGACCTGCAATATCTCGATCCATGTGTTGTGGGGGGTCAAACAACAAAATACGGTGTTCGCCATTGGCAAGTCCATCGTCGACCGAAGTTCGCAGCTCAACATAGGCGAGTTGTGCCTGAAATACGCCGGTGGTGGGCATGCCAATGCCGGAACTTGCCAAATTGCCAATGAAAAGGCAGCACAGGTATTGGGAGAACTGGTTGCGGTGATCGGCGCTGCCAGCTGAAGGGCACTCGGCAGGTAGCGCCGCAGCGCACGCTGCGACTTGGGTCATGCGCAGACCTCCGGGTTCGCCGCTGTTGGTGACGGGCCTGCACCAGCTGTCACCGGGTGGTTGGCCAACCAGGCGGATGCTGCGCCGTGGCGAAACCGGGCCGGCGCTAGAAATGCGTCCACAACCGACGATCCGCATGGGCGGAAAGGTGCGGCAGGGTGTTCCAGCTTTTCAGGTGCAATTGCTGTGCGCGCACGCGGAACTCGGAGATGGCGCTGTTTTGCAGGCTGAGATTGAAGTCGATGGCCTGTTGATCCGGTACCTGCAAAGCGTGCTGTGCCAGTTGCGCAATCACCCCGCCGGAAGACACCAACAGAATGCGGCCACCGGTGACTTGACGAGCGGAAAGCCGAGCAATGCCGCGGCCGACCCGGTGTTGGAACGGCCGCCAGCCTTCGCGCAGTCGATGCTCCAGTTGGCCCGCCGCCCAGGCTTGCAGCGCAGCCGCGAGAAATTGCACGATGCCGCTGTGGTCGGCCTTGTCCGGCATCTTTCCTCGCCATACCGCGTGGTCGGGAAACTCGGCGAGAAACGCCGCCATGACCGCGCCGTGGTCGAACTCGTTCAAGTCAGCGTCGATCTCGACGTCGGGCAAATTACGGCCGACTTTGGCGAAGGCCGCTTCGATCGCCTCCAGTGTTTGCCGATGGCGACGCATGGCACCACAAACCACAGCGTCGAAACCGAAATCCGGATCGGCGGCCAAGTATTCGGCCAGCCGCGAAGCCTGCTCCAAGCCGCGCGCGGACAGTTGGTCGTAGTCGTCGGCATCGAACGATGCCTGGGCATGGCGGATGGCGAGAACGTGGTTCATGGGCGCAGATTACATCAGCACGCTGACCAAGCCGACGTAGTTGAGGCTGTATTGAAGCAATCGCACTGCCAGCAACGCCCACAGCGGTGACAGGTCGATTCCGGGTAGCCGCGGCGGCAGGCGCCGCAGTGGCCGCAGCAGCGGTTGCACCAGAGCGGCCAGCACTTCGACCAAGGGTTGCCGTGGATCGGGCGCAAGAAAGCTCATCAACGCAAAAATCATCACCGACCAGAAGTACAGCGAGAGGACAAAATGCAGCAGCGTGGCGCTGCCCAAAAGCAGCAAGGTAACGGTCGGCAGGCTGCCGCCCTGCAAGCCGACAATCACCAGCACCAGCAGGCAGGCGGTGATCCAAGCCAGCAAGACACCGGCCACGCTGAGGCCGCGCCAGTTGCCGATCAGCCGGGTCAACGGCGTCAGCACCGGGTTGGTCGCTTGATAGATCAATTGACATAGCGGGTTGCGAAACGGCGCGCCCACCAGCGGCAGCAACACCCGCAACACCAATAGCCCCAACAGCAGGCTGGCGATGACCTGCACCAAAATCAAGCCGACGCCGCTGAGATAAGTCATCGCTCAGGGTCCGATCTCGGCGGACAATTCGCGGCCGCGTTCGGTGGCGCGCAAGATCGCCTTGGCGATGGTGTCGGGTAGGTGTTCGCCGGTCAGGATTTCGATAGCCGCCTGGGTGGTGCCATTGGGCGAAGTGACGCGCTGTCGCAAAACCGCCGGCGGATCGTCACTTTCCTTGGCCATGCGTGCCGCCCCAAGCGCCGTTTGCAACACCAGTTGCCGCGCGCTGGCGGCTGGCAGACCTTGCGCGATGGCGGCATAGATCATCGCTTCCATCAGCAAAAAGAAATACGCCGGCCCCGAACCGGATACGGCGGTGACCACATCCATCAGTGCCTCGTTTTCGATCCAGCAAGTTTCTCCGGCCGCAGCCAATAGCGAAATCGCCAAAGCTTTCTGGGCGTCATCGACCTGGTCGCCGGCATACAATCCGGAGATGCCCTCGCCGATCAGTGCCGGGGTATTCGGCATCGCCCGCAACAACGCCGCCGACGCCCCCAACCAGCGCTGCAAATGCCCGAGCGTGATGCCAGCGGCGATCGAAATGATCAGCGGCCGACGCGGCCCCAGAGCGGGTTTGAGATCGTGGCAAACGCTGGCCATCACCTGCGGCTTGACCGCCAGCACGATGACATCGGCGGTGGCGATGGCGAGATCGTTGCGGGCTTCGACGCGCACGGCAAAATCTGCGAACAGGGCCGTACGTGCGGCCGCAATCGGCTCGGCGACGGTGATCTGGTCGGCGCGATGGCCGCGTGCGAGCAGGCCACTGATCAAGCTGCGCGCCATATTGCCGCCACCAATGAATGCGATTTGGGTCATGCCTGGCTCCTTTTGGGTTGGGTGGGTGCTGGTGGCTGGCCTCGGCTACCGAACAGGGCCGAGCCGATCCGCACCATGGTGGCACCGGCAGCGATCGCCAGCGCGAAATCGTCGGACATGCCCATCGACAAGGTGTCGACTTCTGGATGTTGCAGCGCCAGCCGCGCAAACTGCTCGCGCATGCGCCGGAAGTCATCTTGTCGGCGCTCGGCATCCGGCCACGGCGCCGGTATCGCCATCAGTCCGCGCAGACGCAAGCGAGGTTCGACGGCGATGGCAGCGGCGAGTGCGGGAACCGCTTGCGGCGAGCAGCCGGACTTGCTCGATTCGTCGCTGATATTGACCTGGATCAGCACATTCAGTGCGGCTCGATCAGGGGGTCGCGCGCGCCCCAGCAAGGGGATCAGTTTGGCCCGGTCGAGCGACTGCACCCAATCGAAGTGCTGCGCTGCTTCCGCGCATTTGTTGGATTGCAGCGGTCCGATCAGATGCCAATCGAGCTCGAGATCGTCCAGTTCGGCTTGTTTGGGCCGCGCTTCCTGCACATAGTTCTCGCCAAAACTGCGTTGGCCAAGCGCGGCCAAGGCGCGAATGGCCGAAGCTGCCTGGGTCTTCGAAACCGCCACCAGGGAGATCGCCCGCCCGCCCGCTGCAGCACGCAATTGCTGCTGGATCAGGGACCAGGATTGGGCAAGTTCAGACATCGGGGCGGGGCGTTCTCATGGCCGACAATCGGGCTATACTCGGCCCGCATCGGGTACCGGTTCAGGTCGCCAGCATAGCGGCTCGAAGGCGTCCTGACACTGCCGCAGACACAAGTGGAGCACCGCATGGATATTGCTGAATTGCTGGCGTTTTCGGTCAAGAACAAAGCCTCTGACTTGCACCTTTCGGCCGGCTTGCCGCCGATGATTCGGGTCGATGGTGATGTCCGCCGCATCAACGTGCCGGCGCTCGACCACAAGTCGGTGTATGCGTTGGTTTACGACATCATGTCGGACAAAGTGCGGCGTGACTACGAAGAGTTTCTGGAGGTGGACTTCTCGTTTGAGATTCCTGGTCTGGCGCGCTTTCGGGTCAATGCCTTCAATCAAAATCGCGGCGCCGGTGCGGTGTTTCGTACCATCCCCAGCCAGATTTTGTCGCTGGAAGAATTGGCGGCGCCAAAAATATTCAAAGAACTGATCGACCAGCCACAGGGTTTGGTGCTGGTGACCGGCCCAACCGGGTCGGGCAAATCCACCACGCTGGCAGCGATGGTCGATCACATCAACAAGACCGAGTATGGGCACATCCTGACCATCGAAGACCCGATCGAATTCGTCCACACCGCGCAGAAATGCCTGATCAACCAACGCGAGGTACACCGCGACACCCATGGCTTCAACGAAGCCTTGCGATCGGCACTGCGCGAAGATCCGGACTTCATTCTGGTCGGCGAAATGCGCGATATGGAAACCATCCGCTTGGCGCTGACCGCCGCCGAAACCGGGCACCTGGTGTTCGGCACCTTGCATACTTCATCGGCAGCAAAGACCGTGGACCGCATCATCGACGTGTTCCCGGCCGGCGAAAAACCGATGGTGCGCTCGATGCTGTCGGAGTCGCTGCGCGCGGTGATCTCGCAATCACTGCTGAAAAAAGTGGGGGGCGGACGCGTCGCCGCGCACGAAATCATGGTCGGCGTTCCGGCCATTCGCAACCTGATTCGCGAAGACAAAGTGGCGCAGATGTACTCATCGATTCAAACCGGGCAGCAGTACGGCATGCAGACCTTGGATCAATGCATGCAGGATTTGGTCAAGCGCGGTTTGATTACGCGCGTTCAAGCTTCGGGTTACGCCAAGGACCGGCGTTTGTTTGAATGATCGGGCGGGCGGATCGCGGCCGCTGCTGTTAGGCGTCGCGCAGAAAT
>PEUI01000305.1:12609-20313 GCA_002785585.1 Lysobacterales bacterium CG02_land_8_20_14_3_00_62_12 | reverse complement strand
TTCTTTCGCCCGCCTGCGTCGTTGCACAAAGCGTCACATAGTCCGACTATGCTCCACTTTGTGCGCCTTGCAGGCGAACGAAAGTCCTGCGTAATCTGAGCAAGTCATTTCTGCGCGACGCCTTAGTCTGCTAACGAAGTTCCGAAGTTCTGCTTGTCATCAGGAGTTTTGCCATGAGCAGCGTCGATTTCACCTCGTTCCTTAAATTGATGGTGCACAAGAAGAGCTCCGATCTGTTCATTACCGCGGGCGTGCCGCCGTCAATGAAAGTCAACGGACGCATTGCCCCGATCACCCAGGCACCGCTGACGCCGCAGCAAAGTCGCGACATGGTGTTGAATGTGATGACGCCGTCGCAGCGCGAAGAGTTTGAGAAAACCCACGAGTGCCAGTTCGCCATCTCGTTGCAGGGCGTCGGCCGCTTCCGTGTCAGTTGTTTTTATCAGCGCAATCAGGTCGGCATGGTGTTGCGCCGCATCGAAACCAAGATTCCGACGATCGAAGAGCTCAGTCTGCCGCCGGTGATCAAGACGCTGGCGATGACCAAACGCGGCCTGATCATGTTTGTCGGCGCCACCGGCACCGGCAAATCCACTTCGCTGGCGGCGATGGTCGGCTACCGCAATCAGAACTCGACCGGCCACATCATCACCATCGAGGACCCGATTGAATTTGTACACAAGCACGAAGGCTGCATCATCACCCAGCGCGAAGTCGGCATCGATACCGATTCCTGGGATAACGCACTGAAAAATACCCTGCGCCAAGCGCCGGATGTCATTCTGATCGGCGAGGTACGGGCCCGCGAAACGATGGAACACGCGATTGCGTTTTCCGAGACCGGGCACCTCTGTCTTTGCACGATGCACGCCAACAATTCCAATCAGGCATTGGATCGCATCATCCATTTTTTCCCGGATGATCGCCGCCCGCAATTGTTGATGGATCTGTCGTTGAATCTGAAAGGGGTGGTCGCCCAGCAATTGATTCCGACGCCCGATGGCAAAGCGCGCCGGGTAGCGATGGAAGTGCTGCTGGGCACGCCGCTGGTGCAGGATTACATCCGCGACGGCGAAGTACACAAGCTCAAGGAAGTCATGAAGGAATCCACCAATCTGGGAATGCGGACCTTCGATCAAAGCCTGTTCGAGCTGTACCAGGCCGGCGAAATCAGCTATGAAGATGCGCTGCGCCACGCCGATTCGGCGAACGAAGTGCGACTGAAGATCAAACTCTCGCAAGGCGGCGACGCGCACACGCTTTCGCAAGGTCTGGATGGTGTGGAATTGATCGAGCAGTGACGCCTTCGTTGAAACTTGGCCGCGTTCAAACCTGGCCGAGCAGTTTTGCCATCACCGCCATGCGCACGGCGATGCCGTTGCTGACTTGTTGCAGGATGACCGATTGGGCGCCGTCGGCGACCTCGTCGCTGATCTCGACACCGCGGTTGATCGGTCCCGGATGCATGACGATGGCATCGGCCCGGGCCAGTTGCAGGCGTTGCCGGTCCAGCCCCCAGCAGCGGGCGTAGTCTTGGTCGGAGGCAATCAGGCCGTGTTGCATGCGTTCTTTTTGCAGCCGCAACATGATGATTACATCGCTGTTGGCGAGGGCGTCCTCGATCCGGTGATAAATGCGGCAGCCGAGTTCCGCAGCGTCCTCCGGTAGCAGACTGGCGGGTCCGGCGATGCGCAATTCGCCGACACCGAGTGCCCGCAAGGCATGGATATCCGAGCGCGCCACCCGCGAATGCAAAATGTCGCCGACGATGGTGATGGTGAGCTGGCTGAAGTCCGCCTTGTGGCGGCGGATGGTGAACATGTCGAGCAAGCCTTGCGTGGGATGCGCGTGATTGCCGTCACCAGCATTGACGATGACGACACCCGGCGCAGCGTGCTCGGCAAGGTAGGCCGGCGTGCCGTTTTGTTGATGGCGGACGACGAACAAATCGCAGCGCATCGCCTCCAGATTGCGCAGCGTGTCGAGCAAGGTTTCCCCTTTGCTGGTGCTGGAATGGGCCACGTCAAAATTGATCACATCCGCCGACAGCCGTTTGGCCGCCAGCTCGAAGCTGGTGCGGGTGCGCGTGGATGGCTCGAAAAATAGGTTGACCACGGTGCGGCCACGGAGCAGCGGCAGTTTGTTGACCGGGCGCAGGGCGGTGGCGCGCAGGCTCTCGGCGGTATCGAGCAGGTCGATGATCTGCTCGGCACTGAGATCGGCGAGCGTGATCAAATGACGCAAAGGCGGTGGCTTAGCCATGCTCGCAGTTCCGGGTTTGACGGGCGACCTGGTAGTCGAGGTGCAGCGGGGCGGGCCCGCGCAGTTTGACCGTGGTGTGGGCGGGTAAAGTGATCTGCAATCCGACGGCATCGGCCTGGATCGGCAACTCGCGGCCATCGCGGGAAATCAGCACGGCGAGCGCAATCGCCGCCGGTCGGCCGAAATCGAAAATCTCGTTCAAGGCCGCGCGCACGGTGCGGCCGGTGTTCAGGACGTCGTCCACCAACAGTAACTGGCGATCATCAATCGGCCACGGCAGGGCGCTTGGCAACAGCGCCGGCGCCAATCCGGCGTGCTGGTAGTCGTCACGATAAAAGCCGATGTCGAGACGGCCAATAGCGGCGTCAAGACCGAGCTTATGCGCCAAGTCGGCAGCGACCCAGAGACCGCCGGTCTGGATGCCAATCAGCAGCGGCGGCTGCGGGCTGCGTGGCAAAATATGTTCACGCACAGCACCAACCAGGCGTGCCAACAGGGTCGGATAGTCAGGTAGTTCGTTCGGTTTCATTCGCTGGCCGTTGGGTTGTTGGCATTGCTGTTGGCTTGGGTGGGTGTGGAGCCTGCCAAAAATCGCTCCACGATCAAGCGCGCCGCTTGCGCATCCAGTAGCGCCGCCTGCTTGCGCTTGGCCTCTCCACGACTGCGAGCAAGCGCGAATTCGCCGCCGACAATGCGTGAACTGAGGCGCTCGTCTTGTTCAAAAACCGGTAGCCGATAGCGATCCGCCAGCGCTCGGCCGAATGCCTGCGCCGCCTTGCTGCTGTTCTGGTGGTCGCCATCCATCGTCAGCGGCAGGCCGATGACCAGCCGCGTCGGCTGCCATTGCCGAATGATTTGGTCGATGCTGGCCCAGTCCGGTCCCTGTGGGCTATTGCGAACCACCGCCAAAGCCGTGGCCGATGCGGTGATCGCCTGGCCGATGGCGACCCCGATGCGGCGGCCGCCGTGATCGAAGCCGAGCACCAGCCCGGTGGCCTCTGCGTGACCGGCTTCAGGCATGACCGGCCTGGCTGCTAAGTCGGCTCAGGTCGATACCGGCGAGTTGCGCGGCGCGTTCCCAACGTTGTTCGATTGGAATGTCGAACAGCAAGGCGGGTTCGGGCAGCGGGACCGTCAGCCAGGCGTTCGCCAATACTTCCTGTTCCAGTTGTCCCGCCGACCAGCCCGCATAACCGAGCGCGAGCAGGGCTTTGCCGGTGCCAATATGCGTTGCCAGTGCTTCCAAGACATCGCGCGAGGTGCTCAGCGCCAGCCCTGGGCTAAGCGTAATGATCTCGGGGTCGTCGGCCGCTGCGCCAGCCAACGCTGTGTGCAGCACGAACCCGCGCTCCGGTTGCACCGGTCCGCCGATCAACACCGGCCAGGGTTCCATGGTTGGGTCCGCGGGCGAGATCTGCATCTGCTCAAGCACGTCGCTGAAGCGCAGTCCGGACGCCCGATTGACAATCAACCCCATCGCGCCATCGTGGTTGTGCTGGCACAAATAGACCACCGACTGCTCGAAGCGCGGGTCCAACATGCCCGGCATGGCGATCAGTAGCTGATGGCTAAGCCAAGTGGATTCGGTCATGGGCGTAAGTTTAGCGCCCGACTTACTCTCCGCGCAGCACGTCTCCCGGCAGGAACTGCCAGGTCCGGGTGATGTGCAGAACGTCGATGTTTTCAGCGGTTTTCGGCAGTGGCGGAAACGGTGCCGACAGCTCGACAATCCGCCGCGCCGCCAAATCCAGAAAATCCTGTCCGCTGCCTTGAATGGTTTCGATCGACTCCAGGCTGCCGTCGCGGCGGACGGCAACCGTAATCACCAATTGGCCATACAGTTCACGGCGGCGCGCTTCCTCGGGATAGTTGACGTTGCCAATGCGTTCGACTTTGGCGACCCAGGCGCGCATGTAGGCGGCGAAGGCGTATTCGCGGGTGCTGGCGGAAACAAACTTGCGTCGTGGTCGCTTGGCATATTGCTCGCGCTGGCGATCGACCTCGGCGGTAAGCCGTGCCATTTCCATATCGCGCTCGATCAACTCCTGCGCGGTCAGCCGCGTCAATTCGGGAATCTCCGGGTGCGAATCTTCGATTTTTTGCACGCTGACGGTGGTGTCGGCCCCGGACAATACCGATCTCGGTGTGGCTTCGGTCGGTCGCGGTGATCCGGCCCGTTCGGTTTGCGGTGCCAGGCCGTCGGTTGCTTTGGGAATTGGTCCGGAGACCAGATCTCGCGGCCGTTTGGAGCGTTTCGATTCACCGCCGCCCTGTTGTGCGGCATTGGCGAGGAAATCCGCTTTGTCGGGAGCTTTGGTGCTGGCGGATTGCACCAGAATCACATCCAGGCTCGGTAGCTGCGCGGCTGGATCCTCGTACTGAAAGGTGATGCCCAAAACCACCACCGCGTGCAAGATCAAGGAAAACAGCAAAGTTACCTGTAGCCGTTCCGCCGGACCAATGCGCGCTGGTTTCACTGCAATCTCCGCTCGATCGCCGCCCACAGCAAAGCGCCGATATCGGTTCCGGACTGGCTGTCGATATCGCGGATTCCAGTCGGGCTGGTGACGTTGATTTCGGTCAGGTAGTCACCGATCACATCCAGCCCGACAAACAGCAGGCCACGGCGTTTCAATTCTGGCGCGACCTGGGCTGCGATCCAGCGATCACGTTCGGACAAGGGCTGGGCGATGCCCTGGCCACCGCGAGCCAGATTGGCGCGGAAGTCACCGCCTTGTGGAATCCGCGCCAGGCAGTAGGGCACGGCTTCGCCATCGATCAACAAAATGCGTTTGTCGCCTTGGGCGATTTCCGGCAGAAAACGTTGTGCCAAGGCAAAGTGGCGGCCGCCCGCCGTCAGCGTTTCCAGGATCACATTAAGGTTGGGGTCGGTTGGCGAAGTGCGAAAAATGGAGCGTCCGGCCATGCCGTCGATGGGCTTCAACACGCACTCGCCCTGACTGGCGATGAAGTCCTTGAGCGCGATCGTTTCGCGGCCGATAAACGTCGGCGGGCAGCATTGCGGAAAGTTCAGAGCGAACAATTTTTCATTGCAGTCGCGCAGCGCGCGCGGGTCATTGAGGATCAGCGGGCGCGGTGTGGTGGCCAGGCTCGCCCACAGTGTATCGGCGAGAAAATCGGCGTCTACCGGCGGGTCACGACGCAACATCAATACGTCGAAGTGTTGCAGCGGCTGCACTTCGGTCGGGCCCAAGGTATACCAATGTTCATCATCGCCATGAACTTCGATCTGGGTCCAAAGTGCCGACGCCAGGCCGGGCTGCAAGCGCAATTGGCCGGGGCTGGCGTAGTAAAGCCGATGGCCGCGTTTGGCAGCCGCGCGCAGCATGGCGACGGTGGAGTCCTTGCGGGCGCGAATGGTGCTGATCGGGTCCATCAGCCAGGCGATCTGCAATGGCATGCGGTGCTCTCACCTTCGGTGCCCACGAGCGGGGCGATGGTAGTAGCATAGCGAGCTCGTGCGCGCCAGAAGAATCCCTCTGCAATTTAAGCCCTTACAGTAATTACTTGACAGTCTTCTCAACGTTGGCTAAACATCTATCCGCAAGGCGGTGCTGTGGCCGGTGCAGGTTTGCCGAAGCGCAACTTGACCAAAATCCATAGGCAAAGCAAACCGAATGACCCGGGGGTCACATGGAAGAGCAGCACAAAGACGTTTCACTGGCAGGTCTCAAGGTAATGGTGATCGACGACTCGAAAACCATCCGCAGGACCGCAGAAACCTTGCTCAAAAAGGAAGGCTGCGAGGTGGTGACCGCCAACGACGGCTTTGAAGCGCTGGCCAAGATTTCTGACACGCAACCGGATCTGATCTTCGTTGACATCATGATGCCGCGACTCGATGGCTATCAGACTTGCTCGGTGATCAAGAGCAACAAGATGTTCAAGTCCACGCCGGTGATCATGTTGTCGTCCAAAGACGGCCTGTTCGATAAGGCGCGCGGACGTATCGTCGGTTCCGAGCAGTATCTGACCAAGCCGTTTACCCGCGAAGAGCTGTTGTCAGCGATTCGAAAATTTGTGGCACCAAAATCGGTCTGATGGAAGCGTCTTGATCCAGTACGCCATAGGGGGCGCGATGCAGCAGTTATCTTTTATCAGGTTTTGTCGGGCGGGTAGTTCGGTCGCCGAGGTATCGACGATGGTGCTCGCGCCATTGGCGACCGGGGAGTTCTGAGCGCATGTCCGATCACGCCGTGCTGGCCCCATACGATGCCTTGGTGGACTACGAAAAGCGCAGTCTTGAGCACGTTGCCGGTATTCCCGAGCAGGTCGACGCGCCGGGGTCCTGGCGCGGTATCGCGTTTCGCCTGGGTTCGCGCCAGTTGGTTAGCAGCATTACTGAAGTCAACGAAATTCTGTCGTATCCGGAACTGACTTTTGTGCCCGGCACCCAGCCCTGGTTGCTGGGTGTTGCCAATGTCCGTGGCAACTTGGTGCCGGTGGTGGATTTGCTGGCGTACATCGAGGGCGAAAAATCGCTGCGCAATGCGCGCACCCGGGTTTTGCTGGTCAAGCAATCCGGTGGCAGCGTCGGCGTGGTGGTCGACGAAATATTTGGCCAGCGCGCTTTCAACGACACCCATTTGATCGACTCGTTGCAAGAGCCAGATGAACGCTACGCGAAGTTCATCCCGAGTTTTTATGATTGGAACGGAACCCCGTACCGGGTTTTCAGCATGAGTGCGCTGGTGCGAGCGCGCGACTTCACACAGGCCGCCGCATGAGCGGCGTGTTGGACTGGTTAAAGGGCGAGGTGAGCGTATGAGTTCGACCGGTGGTAATTTGACGCAACGGCTAACGGGCTCGATGTTTACGGGCTTTCTGGCACTGATCGCATTGTTGCTGTTGGTGGCCAATGTCGGCTATCGACTCTTCAAAGACGGCCAGGATCGAAATGCGATTGCCTTGTCTACCGACATGCAGGTGCAGTCGCAGCAGATCTCCAAGTTCGCTACCGAGGCGGCACTCGGCAACATCGACGCCTTCGAAGAACTGAAAGCGACGCGCGAAAGCATTCAGCGCAACGTCGATGCCTTGTTCAAGGGCAGCCCGGCCAGCACCAAGCTCAACCCGGTGCCGTCCTACCTGGGGCAGGCGCAGGGTGGCGAAGTGGATATCGTGCTGAACAAACTGAAAGTGGATTGGGAGCCGGTGGCCACCGCGGCCGACACCATCGTCAGTCGCCAGGAGCTGGTGCTGGACATCACCGATACCGCGCAAGAGTTCCAGTCCAACATCCCGCGCCTCACCGCGAAGATGGAAGAGATCGTCAGCTATCTCACCGAACGTGGCGCGCCGGCCAAGCAGATTTATCTGGCAACCCGGCAGACATTGCTGGCTGATCGCATGTTGCGCCGCGTCTCAGAAATTCTGAAAGGTGGTGACCTGGCGACATCGGCGGCCGACCAGTTCTCACGC
>PEUI01000305.1:0-12544 GCA_002785585.1 Lysobacterales bacterium CG02_land_8_20_14_3_00_62_12 | reverse complement strand
CAGGAAGCGTCCACCGAGCTGTTTGAAGTGACCGAAGCTTCGCAGTCGATTTCCGAACTTTCGTCGGGGCTTCTGGAAGACAGCAAAAACCTGTCGACCAGACTCAACGCGTTGGGCAACAAGCGCCTGCTCGGCAACAACTTGGTCAGCGGTGGACTGACGGTGTTGACCTTGATCTTTGCGGCACTCGCGGCGCTGTCCCAGTTCCTTGCGCAACGCCGCCAGTTGCACACTACCGCTGACTTGAATACCCGTAATCAGGAAGCCATTCTGCGCTTGCTGGACGAAATGGGTTCATTGGCTGAAGGTGACCTCACCGTCAAAGCGACCGTCACCGAGGACATCACCGGGGCGATCGCGGACTCGGTGAACTTCGCTGTTGAGGCATTGCGCTCCTTGGTCACCACGATCAACGAAACCGCGGTGCAAGTGGCGGCCGCTGCGCAAGAGACGCAGGCGACCGCTATGCATCTGGCCGAAGCTGCCGAACATCAAGCACAACAGATCACCTCGGCCTCGGCGGCAATCAATGAAATCGCCGTCTCGATCGATGAGGTCTCGAAGAACTCGGCAGAAAGCGCCGACGTGGCAAATCGCTCGGTGCAGATCGCCGCCAAAGGCGCCGGTATCGTCCGCCAAACCATTCAAGGCATGGACAACATTCGCGATCAGATTCAAGAAACCTCAAAGCGCATCAAACGCTTGGGTGAGTCCTCGCAGGAAATCGGATCGATCGTCGAGCTGATCAACGACATCGCTGAGCAGACCAACATTTTGGCACTGAACGCGGCCATTCAAGCGGCATCGGCCGGCGAAGCGGGGCGCGGATTCGCGGTCGTTGCCGACGAAGTGCAGCGCCTCGCGGAACGATCTGCCGGTGCCACCAAGCGCATCGAAACCTTGGTGCAGACGATTCAATCCGATACCAACGAAGCGGTCAGTTCGATGGAACAAACCACGTCGGAAGTGGTGTCGGGCGCCCGGCTTGCGGAGGATGCGGGCTTGGCACTGGGCGAAATCGAAAAAGTGTCCACCGACTTGGCTGACTTGATTCAGAACATCTCTGAAGCGGCGCGGCAGCAGTCTGCGGCGGCGACCAATATTTCGGCGACGATGAACGTGATTCAGGAAATCACCACGCAGACTTCTGCCGGTGCCTCGCAGACCGCCGAATCGATTGGCAACCTGGCCCAGTTGGCCGCCGACTTGCGACGGTCGGTGGCCGACTTCAAGTTGCCGTCCTGACGCCATATCAAGTGGAACTCTGATCGGATGCCGAGTATCGCTGCCACCGCTGCCAAGCCTATCTTCTCCGCGCCAAATATGGGCGAGGAGGAGTTTGTGCGCTGGGTCGATTTGCTCGAACGCCGTACTGGCGTGGTGGTACCGCTCGGCCGCAAGTCGTTTCTGGTCACCGGCGTGCGTATGCGCATGCGCGAGACCGGCTATGACGATTTTCACAACTACTTCAATGAAGTTCTCAGCGGCGCCCGGGGCGCGGTCGAGTGGACCACGCTGGTGGATCGGCTGACCGTGCACGAGACGCGATTTTTTCGACACGAGCCTTCTTACGACCTGATCGCCGGCGAGTGGTTGCCAGAGCAGGCTCGGCCCGGCGGCACTGGCGCGATCCACGCATGGAGCGTTGGTTGTGCCACCGGCGAAGAGGCTTATTCACTGGCCATGGTGTTGGATCATGGCTTGCGGTCGCTCGGCGACAACCGGGTATTTTTTGGTGTCACCGCGACCGATATTTCCAATCCGGCATTGATCGTCGGGCGGACTGCGCTGTATCCAAAAGAGCGTCGCAGCGAGATTCCAGAACCATTTCGATCAACCTACACCGAAGATCGCGACGAGGATTCCTTCGCCATTGTCGAGTCGCTGCGCAAACGCGTTGGGTTCGCCCTGTTCAATATGTTGGAGGTGGCCCGGGCACCACTCAAACAGCTGGATCTGATTTTTTGTCAGAACGTTCTTATTTACTTTGCCCGTGAGCGCCGCAAGCACCTGCTTGAAGTGCTTGCGTCGCGACTCAAGCCCGGCGGTCTGCTGGTGTTGGGTCCGGGCGAAGTCACCGGATTCACGGATCCATTGCTGACACGAGTCGGTGGGCGCCAAACCTTGGCGTACCAAAGAGTCGGGTGAGGCCAACTATGCGTCTGCAAGAACAAATCGATTTCACCACGCTGAACTGGGTCAAGCAGGAGCTTGATGAGACCCTGAGGCAGGCGCGCCAGGCGTTGGAGGCTTACGCGGAAGACACTGCTGACTCCAGCTTGATGCGGTTCTGTGCCACCTATTTGCACCAGGTGCAGGGTACCTTGCGGATGGTCGAACTCTATGGCGCGGCGATGGTCGTCGAGGAGATGGAGCGCGTTGCCCAGGCGATTCTGGATAACCAGATCCGCAATCTGGATGATGCCTTTGAGGCGCTGTTGCGCGGTACCTTGCAGTTGCCGGATTATCTGGAACGGCTGCAAAGCGGCCACAAAGACATTCCGATTGTGTTGTTGCCGCTGCTCAATGATTTGCGTGCCTGCCGCGGTGAAAAACTGCTGAGCGAAGGCGTTTTGTTCATGCCCGACATTTCGCTGCCGATGCCGGTGACGGTAAAGGGCCCGGCACGCGTCGTCGCCGATACCGAATTGCGGCAGGTTGCCGCGCGCTTGCGGCTGAACTATCAGGCAGCGTTGGTCAAGTTCTTGCGCGACCAATCCTCCAGCTTGGCAATGACCGGCATGCTCAATGCACTCGACGGGCTCGCTTCGATCAGCAGCCAAGAAGACCTGCGGCGACTTTGGTGGGTCGCTTCCGGTCTGCTGGATTGCCTCCGCACCGGCGCGGTCGAGGCGGCCGCCGCCGTGAAGTTGTTGTTTGGCCGGGTTGACCGTGAAATCAAGCGCGTTGTGGATACTGGCGAGTCGGGGTTTGCCGCGCAACCGCCGCGTGAACTGCTGAAGAATCTGCTGTATTACGTCGCCCAGGCGAAGTCCGTTGAAGGACGCGCCGCAGAGATCAAGCGACTGTATCGGCTCGATGAGTTGGTGGCTTCCGAGCAGGAAGTCGAGCAGGCACGGGACTCCCTGATTGGCCGTAATCGCGCTGTACTGGAGACGGTGTCGGTCGCGATCAAAGACGACCTGCTGCGGGTGAAAGATGCGCTCGACTTGTTCCTGCGTACCGCCAACGCCAATGCGCGGGATTTGGCCCCGCAGATCGAGATTCTGGATCGCGTTGCCGATACCTTGGGCGTGCTCGGACTTGGGGTGCCACGGCGCGTCATTCTCGAGCAACGGGAAGCGCTCAACAAAATGGTGATCGGTGAACGGGCTGTGGACGAAGGCGCGTTGCTGGATGTGGCGGGCGCCTTGCTGTTCGTTGAGGCTTCGCTGGATGACAACATCGAGCACCAGGGAACCGGTGGTGCCGAGGCCGAGCAATCGCTGGTGGCAGTGGACTCCGGCCTGGAACTGCCGCAGGCCGAAGTACGCAAGATTCTTGAGTCGTTGATGAAGGAAGTGCAGACCAATCTGCAGCAGATCAAGCAGGATGTGGTCGCGTTCATCGAGTCCGGTTGGGATCACGCCAAAGCCGAGCATATTCCGCGCCTGTTGGATGAAATCAGCGGCGCCATGCGCATGGTCAATCTCGGCGAAGCCGCCAGCCTGACCGGCGCGATGAGCAAGTTCATGGAAATTGAACTGCTGCGTCGCAAGCGCGTGCCAACCGCCGATCAGATGGATCGACTGGCCGATGCTGTCGCCAGTATGGAGTTCTATTTGGAGGCGACCCAGGCACAACGGGTCGGCCGCGAACGCATCCTCGACGTCACCCGCGAAAGCTTGTCTTCGCTTGGCTATTGGCCGGTGCCGGTCGACCACACACCGCTGGCCGAAGTGCCCACCGACCAACCGGTGATTGCCACCGCCGCGCCGAAGGCAGTGGTGCCCGAGCGCGAGGCCTTCGTGCCGCCGACACCAGTGGACGTGGACGTAAGCTCGCTCCGATTCGGCGTTGATAGCAGTGAATCGGCGGCGGCCAGTCGGCGTTTTCATGAGCATGAAATCGCCGATGCATCGCTGCCGTCCGTTGAGGTGCCGGGAGCGCAGGAGCTGCAAGCCTTCGCTGACCGTGTCGGTCAAGTCGATGCCGGTATGGACTTTACTGAATCCACGCGGCCGCCAGCGGCGGCCATCGAACCAGAATTGCGTTCAGTGGTGTCGATCGCGGCGGGCGCTGGAATCGAAGGTACCTTGATCGGTGAGCAGGGCCAAGCGGCCGCAGCCGAACTGGCGCACGATCTGCAGGGAATGAAATTCGCCGAGACCTCGAGCGCCCATGCGCTGGAAGACGAAGAAGAATTCGATATCGAGTGGGTGGAAGTAGAGCGTGAAGTGGTCGATGACGCCGCGCCAGCTTCGGTTGGCAGCTTCCAGTCGTTGCCTTCTGATGATATTGACGAGGAAATCCGCGAGGTTTTCCTGGAAGAAGTGCAGGAAGAGGTTGAGAATCTTGGCCGTGGCGTTCCGACCTGGAAGAAGACGCCGGGCGATTTTGAATTGCTCAAGCCGATTCGACGATCTTTCCACACAATGAAAGGCAGCGGTCGGCTGGTCGGCGCGATGGCCTTGGGCGAGTTCAGTTGGAAGATCGAGGGCATGTTGAATCGTGTGCTCGACAAGACCATCCAGCCGAATGAAGCGGTCCTCGAGTTGCTCGATCACGCGCTCGCCGCCTTGCCGCAGTTATTGGCGGCATTGCGCGGGGAACCGGCGGGCACTGCCGATATCGCTGGCATTATGGAAGTGGCAGACAGCATCGCCGCTGGTGAAGACGCCCATCTCAAGCCGGCGACGCCGTTGCGGCGGATGGAAAAGGTGTTGGTGCAGGTCAAAAAGCCGCGACCACGCGCCCCGGCGGCAGTGCCGGTGGTCGAACCGGTCGAGCTGTCGGAGTCTTTCGATATTCACCGCAGCATGGAGCCTGCCGAACCCTCTGTTTCGGCAGCGCTTTGGCAGCCACCGGAGACCTCGGCCACGGTCGCGAGCCCGGTGTCTTCGATTTCGCTGGCGCCAGCCGCGTCGGTCGATCCATTGATGTTGGAAATCTTGCGCAGCGAGGTTGCGGGGCATCTGGGCACGGTGGCCAATTACCTCGACCAATGCGCCAGTGCGCCGCACCCCTTGGTGATTACCGAAGAAATGTTGCGTGCGGTGCATACCATGCACGGTGCGATTGCGATGGTGGAATTGCCTGGCTTGCTGCCGGTATTGGGCCCGTTGGAGGGCTATGTCAAACGCTTGCGTGGCGCTGGCGTGGCGCCTTCGCAGACCGGCATGCTCGCCATCGTCGATGCGGCTACGGCCATTGAAGCGGGGGTGGCGGCGGCGGACACCAGTGTCGTCGTCGCCGACAACGGCAGTTTGGTGGATCGGTTGAACGATTTGCGCAATGAGCTACCCGAGCCGCATAGTTTTGAACAGGTGTTCAATATTGACGTCCGCGATGAAGAGACCAGCGCCGAGCCCGAGCCAGAGACCGAGACCGAGGCTGAGCCCGAGGCCGATGCCGAGGCTCAGGGTGCGGTTGTGCCGCCGTTGGCGGAGTCTTTGGAGGATCGCGAATCCACAGTTGCCGTGGCGCTTTCTGGGCAGTCGCCAGCGCCGGAGATCAGCGAGTTCATGGAAGTCTCGGATGCCGATTTGGACTTCACCGAATCTGCCGAAAACACCCTGGAAACTGCTCCGGTGGCTGCCGGGATCGTGGCGGATTCGACTGCGCCCATGGTCAATGAGGAGGAATTGTTTGCGCTTGACTTCAGCACGGATGCAGAGTTTGCCCCGGAGCTGGATGCGCTGGAGGATTGGAGTGTCGAGTCGGCACTATTCAGTGAAGTTGCCGATGATGCCGAATCGATCGGAACCCCAGGCGCAGTGGCGTCCGCGCCCGACCTGGAAGACACCGCCACCAGCGATGAGCTGACACCGCCTGAGGGCTTCGTCGCAGCGGTCGATCCGTTGGCATCCGCAGCGCTGGAGGATATGGATTTTGGTGTGGCTGGTGTCAGCGAGAGTGCCACCGAGGAATCCGCATTGGATCAGCCAGCGATGGCCGCGACGGCAGCCGCCGAAGGGTTCGCCGCCGCCGAAACCACCGCCGCCGCAGGTGCCGCAGCGCCCGGGCAGGTTGAGGCCCAGCACCAACCGATTGCGGAAGATATCAGCCCGGATGCCGCCCTCGTGCTGCCGGACTTGGATGAGGACCTGCTCGATATATTCGTGCAGGAAGGCAAAGATATTCTCGACTCCGCCGATTCACTGATGGCCAGACTGCGGGAACATCCGCAGGATCATGATTTGGTCATTGGCCTGCAACGCGAGCTGCATACCTTGAAGGGTGGCGCGCGCATGGCCGGCTTGGCGCCAGTGGGTGACTTGGGTCACGCCATGGAGTCGCTGCTTGAGATGATTGCTGAGGGGCGCCACCGCTTGGATCGGGTGGCGCTGGAATCCCTGGATGCGGGCTTTGATCGTTTGCTCGGTTTGGTATCGCGCGTTGACAAGCGGTTGGCAATCGGCATGCCGGTGAATGCCATTGCGCGATTCGAAGCACTGGCGGCGGGTGAGGCGATTCCAGTGTTGGGTGGGGGTGCTGACGAAGCGCAATCGATGTTGGTCGAAACACCGGTGGCCGACGTCACCGTTGCGGTCGAAGCCGAGTTGGAACGGCCGATAAGGCCACCAGCGGCCACCAGCAGGCCAACGGCGCGCGACCTGGCTGCCGAAGAAGCCGAAGAGATCGCGCGACCACAACAGGAGATGATTCGAGTTCGCTCCGATCTGCTCGACAATCTGGTCAACTTCGCTGGCGAGGTGTCGATCTATCGCTCGCGCCTTGAACAGCAGATGTCGACCTATCGCTTCAATTTGCAGGAACTCGATCAAACCGTGGTGCGCTTGCGTGAGCAGTTGCGCAAACTCGAAATTGAAACCGAGGCGCAAATTATCGCCCGCTACCAGCGCGAGGCCGAGGAAGCCTCCGGTGAGTTTGACCCGCTCGAATTGGACCGCTTCTCAACCTTGCAGCAGTTGACCCGCGCGTTGGCAGAATCGGCGTCCGATCTGGTTTCTCTGCAAGGGGTGATGGACGACGTCACCCGGCAATCGGAAACCCTGTTGCTGCAGCAGTCGCGCGTGAGTTCGGAGTTGCAGGAAGGCTTGATGCGCACCCGCATGGTGCCGTTCGATTCGATGGTGCCGCGTCTGCGCCGTCTGATGCGACAAACCGCAGGTGAACTTGGCAAGCGCGCGCAGTTGCGGGTTGAAGGCGCGCAGGGGGAAATGGACCGGAACGTGCTTGAGCGGATGACCGCGCCGCTCGAACACATGCTGCGCAATGCGCTGGCCCACGGTCTGGAGACGCCGGCCGAACGAGTGGCTGCGGGCAAACCCGAAGAAGGCACCGTCACCATTCGAATCGCCAAGGAAGCCACCGAGGTGGTGATTCGCATCAGCGACGACGGCAAGGGAATGGACCGTGTTGCCATTCGGCGCAAGGCGATCGAACGCGGACTGCTGAAGGACGATGCCAAGCTTTCCGATCGGGATTTGTTCGGGTTCGTGATGGAGCCTGGCTTCTCGACCGCGCAGACGGTGAGCAAGATCGCCGGTCGTGGCGTGGGTATGGACGTGGTCAACAGCGAGATCAAGCAACTCGGTGGCTCGCTGATGATCGACTCGAAAAGCCAGCGCGGCACCGAGTTCACCGTGCGTTTGCCGTTCACCTTGGCGGTGACACAGGCGATCATGGTGCGCCTGGGCGAGCATCTGTTTGCCGTGCCGATGTCCTCGGTCCAAGGTGTGGCGCGCATTCGTCGCCACGAACTGGATGAACGCCTGAAGTCGGCGGCGCCGATCTTCACTTACGGCGGCGACGACTACAGCATCTATGAACTTTCGGAGTTGCTCGGCACGCCCGCGCATCGCGCCAGCGATGATGCCCAGTTGCCGATGCTGATGACGCGCTCCGGCGATCAGCGCGCCGCCATTCGGGTGGATTCGGTGCTCGGCAGTCGCGAGATCGTGGTGAAGTCGGTTGGCCCGCAGGTGAGTTCGGTGCCGGGTATTTTCGGCGCGACCATCATGGGCAACGGTGCCGTGGTGATGATTCTGGATATGGCGCCCTTGGTGCGGCGCAGTGTGGCGCTCAAGACTGCCAGCCTGGACGAGTTTGGTGAGGCCGCCGAAGCGGTGCCAGCCGTTGCCGCTGAAGTCCGCCGCCAGCCGCTGATTATGGTGGTCGACGATTCGATCACCATGCGCAAAGTCACCAGTCGTGTGCTCGAGCGCAGTGACATGGAAGTGGCCACCGCAAAAGACGGTCTGGATGCGGTCGAGAAATTGCAGGACCGGGTCCCGGATCTGGTTTTGCTCGACATCGAAATGCCACGTATGGATGGCTACGAGCTCGCGACCTACATGCGCAACGACCCGCGCTTGAAGGCGGTACCGATCATCATGATTACCTCTCGAACCGGCGAAAAACATCGTCAGCGGGCGTTTGACATCGGTGTCGATCGCTACCTTGGCAAGCCCTATCAAGAAGCGGATCTGCTGCAAAACGTTGAAGAAATTCTGAGGCTCAATCGTGCCCTTCACTGAGCAAGAGCAAGTGGCAGTGGCGCTGGTGTATCAATCGCCAGCGCTGAATGAGCATGTACGCAACGCGTTGGGAGAGTTTGGTGCGCGGCTGGTTTACGAGTCGGCAACACAGAATTTTCAGCTCGAAGCGTTGGAAGGCTCCGGTGCCAGCGTCGTCGTGGTCAACCTGGACCCCGATGTCGAAGAGGACATGGAGCAAATCGATCAGTTGCTGTTCGACGAAAAACGCAAAGTCATTTTTAACGATGGCGAGGTCACCAGTAAACTGAGCGGCTGGGATCAGGCGCGTTGGGCCCGGCATCTGGTCGCCAAGATTCTCGGGAGACCTAACTTGTTGCCGGCGCGGCCGGTCGGTTCCGAGGCAGTTCCGGTGCGGGAAATGCCGCAGCATGGTCTGGATTCGGTTTACCTGCCGCCTTCGGTGCAGGCGCCGGTGGTCAGCGCCGCCGCTGAGGAAGCCGCCAGTCGTGAGATGACTGCGGCAATGGCTGCATTCAGCGTGGACGACACGCTCGCCTCGCAGCATCAGACGGCGCGCAACGAGCTGGAGGCAGCACTGCAGGATTTTGGGTTCTTTGCCGAACCGACAGCGGCAACGGAGCAGGCGCCAGCACCAGATCCGGTCGATTCACCAGCGCCAGCGGCGCCATCGCCGCTTGCTGCCACGGTGCCTGAAAACCATTCAGACGACGTGTTTTCTGGTTTGGATTTGGATCGCGATTCCTCAACGACCCACGACACTGCGTCGTCGCCGTTTGCTGCATTGTTTGGCGATCCACCGATGGCGCCGGCCGTGGCAAGTCAGGCGCCACCGTCGAAGCCAGCGGAGGCGTTTGATTTCGCCGGATTCGACGCCGCCGCTGATTTGAATGTAACGACCGACGCGGGCGATGAGATCACCGCCGTCGCTGGCGACGAGGCGCTTGGACTAGACGAGTTTCTGTCGCAACACGCCCTGGATACTGATGCCACGGCAAATGCGTCGCCGCCCCAGGCAAAAGCGCAGCAAGCAGCCGATGACGATTTCCTCGCGGGCTTGTCATTTGATCTCGACGAACCGGAACCGGCGGCAACTGCCGCCGTCGTGCCGGCGCCTTTGCCCAAGGCCAAGCCAGCTTTGTCGTCGCGTTCGGGGGCGCCGACACCGGTAGACAAGGTTACCGCGGTGGCCGCCGCGGAAGCCGCCGAAGGTCTATCGCTGGCGGACTTGGGTGCGCTTGCATTGTTGCCGATAGAAGTCGATACGCCGACGGCGGTCGCCAGTTCACCAGTTTTGCCGACGGCGGCGGCGCCGGTAGCGTCGGTTGCCAGTGTCGAGGATCCTCTGGCCAAGATGTTTGCCGATTTTTCTTTCGAGCTTGAAGCCATCGAAGAACCGACTACGGTGGCTGCGCAACCCGAGGCCTATGTCAATCCCTTCGCCGATATCGCGGCCGCCGTTCAAGAGCCAGCCAAAGCTGCGCGTGCCGCGCCAGCGTCGAAGCCGTCTGCCGGTGCCAAGCCGAACGCTGCCGGGTTGCGGCGGGTATGGGTGTTGGGCGCTTCGATCGGAGGTCCCGATGCCGTGCGCGAGTTCTTGGGTGGCATTCCGGCGAGCTCCGGCAATCTGTTTCTATTGGCGCAGCACATGGGCGCCGACTTTGTCGAATTGATGGTCACCCAATTGGTGCGCGCTACCGGTTTGCAAGTCAAGATGGCCGCCAATGCCGAGCCCGCCGCGCCGGGCCAAGTGCTGATCGTGCCGTTGGCCGATCGCCTGTTGGTGGATACCGATGGCGCGGTCACCTTGGTGACGCCAGCGGCGAGTTCACCCTACAGTCCATCGATCGATCAAGTGCTGTTTGATGTTGCGGATCGTTTTGGCAGTTCGGCCGGCGCGATCATCTTCAGTGGCATGGCCCACGATGCGATCGAGGGCGCCAAGTACCTGGCCTCCAAAGGGGGTGTGGTCTGGGCGCAGGATCCGGCTACCTGCGTAGTCAGTTCGATGATCGATGGCGTGATCGAGGCTGGCATTGCGCAGTTGGTGGCCAGTCCAGCGGAACTGGCAGCGCGCTTTGTCGCCGAATTTCCCTAAGCCAACCAGCGCAGCAGCGGGCGCCCAACCTTTTTGAGTGAGTAAGCCATGCAACAGCAACATGAACTTCGTGCGCTGATGATCAACATCACCAATGGTCGCGTACTATTGCCCAACGCCAGTGTGACCGAAATCATTTCGTATTCGCCACCCGATCCAGTGGACGGCGCACCGGCCTGGTTGCTCGGTCGCATGCGCTGGCGCGGCTGGCGCGTGCCAACGATTTCGTTTTCGCGGCTGGCGGGTCTTGCGCAAACCGAGACCGAGCGCAAGGCCAAGGTAACGGTGATCAAAGCGCTGGGCGGCAACCCCAAAATGCCCTACCTCGCGATGATGGCGCAGGGCTTTCCGCGGCTGACCAATATCGCGCCAGACGATCTGATCGTGACCGGCGCGGAAGATTTCAGAGCGCCCGGTGTTTTGCATACCACCATTCTTCGCGACGACTCGGCGATCGTTCCGGATTTATTTCAGATCGAGGCAATGATCGAAGATGTCTTGCTGGCGGCGGTCTGATCGCCACGTTTTATCGCACCCATCGACAAACGATAGAAGCGAAGCCGATGCTCATCGAAAGCAAACTGCCGAAAGTGGGAACCACCATTTTCACCGTCATGAGCCAGCTTGCCGCCCAGCACCAGGCGATCAATCTCGGTCAGGGATTCCCCGATTTTGATGGTCCACCGCGGTTGCGTGAGGCGCTGACGCGGGCGATGGCAGAAGGTAAAAATCAGTACTCGGCGATGGCCGGAATCCCCAAGCTGCGCGAGCAGATCGCCCTCAAGACCGAACGCCTGTACGCACGTCCGGTCAATCCCGATACCGAAATCACCGTCACCAGCGGCGCCACCGAGGCCCTGTTTGCTGCGATTGCGTTGCTGGTGCGACCGGGTGACGAAGTGATCGTGCTGGACCCTTGTTACGACTGCTACGAGCCGGCGGTCGAACTCAATGGCGGGCGGGCGGTGCATGTGCCACTGACGCCAGCCGATTTTTCGGTAGATTGGGACCAGGTCAATTCGGCGTGTGGTTCGCGCACCCGGGCGATCATCATCAATACGCCGCACAATCCCTGTGGTTCGGTATTTTCCACCAGCGATCTCAACGCGCTCGCCGAGATTGTGCGGCGTCATGATTTGCTGGTAATCGCCGATGAAGTCTACGAACACATCATCTTCGATGGACTGATCCATCAGAGTGTGCTGCGCCATCCGGAGCTGGCCGAGCGCAGCTTTGTGATCTCCTCTTTCGGCAAAACCTATCACTGCACCGGTTGGAAAGTGGGCTATTGCATCGCGCCGGCCGCGTTGAGCAATGAGTTTCGCAAGGTCCATCAATATCTGACCTTCTGCACGTTTCAGCCGGCGCAATGGGCACTGGCCGAGGTGCTCGCCGCCGACCCACAGCACTATTTGAATCTGCCGGCGTTTTATCAAGCCAAGCGCGATCAGTTCGCCGCGCTGCTCGCAGGAAGTCGGTTTCGGTTGTTGCCGGTGGCCGGCGCCTACTTCCAGATTGCCGATTACTCAGCGATCAGTGACCGCGACGACCTCAGTTTTTGTGAATGGCTGACCCGCGAGATCGGCGTCGCGGCGATTCCGGTGTCGGCATTTTATGAATCGCCGCCGGAGTTGCGACTGATTCGATTCTGTTTTGCCAAAACCGAGCCAACTTTGGTCGCTGCTGCCGAGCGGCTGGCGAAGGCCTGAGGCACGGGCTACCTTTAGGCGTCGCGCAGAAATAACTTGCGCAGATTGCGCAGGACTTTCGTTCGCCTGCAAGGCGCACAAAGGGGAGCATAGTC
>PEUI01000379.1 GCA_002785585.1 Lysobacterales bacterium CG02_land_8_20_14_3_00_62_12 | reverse complement strand
CTAAGTGTGGGCGGCGAACAAGATCGGCAAGGCATTGTCATCGAGCTCGGTGTCGTTGCTGGTTGCCACGGCCGGCGGCACGGCGTCGCTGCTTTGCACGGTGAATCGTTGCCACTGGTTGATGATCGCGCAGAATAATTCTGCGGTGCGTTCGGTGTCGTACACGGCCGAATGCGCCTGGCTGGCATCCCAGATCATGCCGGACGCGGCGACGGCTTTGGCGAGCACGGTCTGGCCGAGCGCCAGTCCGGCCAGGCTGACCGTGTCGAAACAACTGAAGGGATGAAACGGCGAGCGTTTGTAGCCGGTGCGGCGGATCGCGGCATTGACGAATCCAAGATCGAAGTGGGCGTTGTGGCCGACCAGGATCGCGCGATTGCAGCCGCTGGCTTTGAGCGCTTTTCGCACCGGGTGAAAGATCAGGTCGAGGGCTTCGCGTTCCTCCAGCGCACCGCGAAACGGATGGGTCGGGTCGATGCCGGTGATTTCCAACGAACGCGGGTCGATGTGGGCACCGGGAAATGGCGCGACGTGGGTGGTCGTGGTCTCGCCGCAGATCAAGCTGCCCTGGCTATTCATCAGGATCGGCACGGCGGCGATTTCGAGTAGCGCGTCGCGGCTGGCATCGAAGCCGCCGGTCTCGACATCCACCACCACCGGCAGAAAGCCACGAAAACGTTCAAGAATTGCGTTGGAAAAGCGGATCGGTTTCATGGGTGCAGGATAGCGCGCGCAGTGCCAGCGATGGCGTTGGCAGGCGATGCGTTTGGCGACCATGGCAACGCCGGCATTGACCACGACCACAGACTTGCCACACTCTCGACCCTGGCCATGACCACCACCACAGGCACGCATGAAGCTCGCTGATCGGGTCCAATTTTTTTCGCGCTTGCAAGAACTCAATCCGCAGCCGACAACCGAGCTGTTGTATTCCGGACCGTTCGAATTGTTGATCGCGGTGATGCTGTCGGCGCAGGCCACGGATCGCTCGGTCAACCTGGCCACGCGTCGATTGTTCGCCTTGGCCAACACGCCGGCCGCGCTGCTGGCCTTGGGCGAAACCGCGCTCAAGGCCGAGATCAGCAGCATTGGCCTGTACCACACCAAAGCCCGCCACATCTTGCAGACCTGCCGGCTGTTGGTGGATCAGCACGATGGCGTGGTGCCGGCGCAGCGTGAGGCGCTTGAGGCGTTGCCTGGCGTCGGCCGCAAAACCGCCAATGTGGTGCTGAACACCGCTTTCGGCTGGCCGGTGGTGGCGGTGGATACGCATATTTTTCGGCTGGCCAATCGCACCGGCCTGGCGCCCGGCAAGACGCCGTTGGCGGTCGAGAAGGCATTGATGAAAGCCGTGCCACCGGCGTTTTTGCGCGATGCCCACCACTGGCTGATCCTGCACGGGCGTTACGTCTGCAAGGCGCGCGCGCCAAGCTGTGGGCAATGCGTGCTGCGCTCACTGTGCGGCTATCGCCAAAAGACGCCCAGTCCAAAACGATGAACGTCGCATTCAGCAACGCTGGCTGATCCCTGAAAGCACGCACCAGATCGACCGGTCCAATGGGGCACTGGGACAGCAGCGCTTGCAATTTTGGCGCAATGTCTTAGTTTTGAGGTCCGAAGATGGCAGGCGAGACCACGGTGTCTCTGGTCACTTCGGTACTTTACCCTGTGTATCGTCGCTAGCGCGACAACGAAGGCGGGCGGTTTCCCGCCATGTTTTACATCCGGAGTTAAACATGTCCAAGAAATCATTCAATCCCCTGGCCCTGACCATCGGCGCCGCTCTGCTCGGTTCGGTGGGTATCGCCAGTGCCGCTTCGTTCGCACTCAATGACCTCGGCACCGGCTACATGCTGGTCGGTGACGAAGCCCCGGCCAAGACCAAGGCCGAAGGCAAGTGCGGTGAAGGCAAGTGTGGTGCCGCCAAGAAAGCTGCTGAAGCCAAAGCCGCTGCTGCGGCCGCTGCCGGTAACGGCACTGCCGCCGCCGCTGGCGACAAAGCCAAGGCCGAAGGTAGCTGCGGTGAAGGCAAGGCCGCCATGGCCGCTGGCGACAAAGCCA
>PEUI01000066.1 GCA_002785585.1 Lysobacterales bacterium CG02_land_8_20_14_3_00_62_12 | reverse complement strand
CCATCGCCTGGGCGAGTTGGGCTTGGGCTTCGGCGATTTCGATGGTGTCGGTGCGATTGGCGAGCAATTTCTCGGCGGCTTCCTTGGCGTGCCGTGCGGCGGCTTCGTCCAGATCCTTGGCACGGATGGCGGTGTCGGCGAGCACGGTGACGACCTGCGGCTGCACTTCCAGAATGCCACCGGAGACATAGAACGACAGTTCTTCGCCGGATTCCAGAAGCACCCGCACTTGGCCCGGTTTCAGGCGCGTAATCAGCGGGGCGTGCCTTGGGGTGATGCCGAGCTCGCCGACTTCCCCGGAAGCCACGACCATTTTCACGGCGCCCTGAAAAATCTCGTGCTCGGCGCTGACGATGTCACAACGAATGGTGGAGGTCATAGCGGATTCCAGCGGCCAGCGAAAGATTCACGGCCAGTTGATGCTTGCAAAGGGTGGGCAAGTTGCACCCACCGGGGGGTGGAGATGACTCTGGCTTGATCGGGATCAGGCCGCCTTGACGCTCATCGCCTGGGCTTTGCTGATCACTTCGTCGATACCGCCGACCATGTAAAAAGCCTGTTCCGGCAGATGGTCGCATTCGCCCTCGACGATCATGCGGAAGCCGCGAATGGTTTCCTTGAGCGAAACGTACTTGCCTTTGGCGCCGGTGAAAACTTCGGCGACATGGAACGGTTGCGAGAAAAAGCGCTCGACCTTGCGCGCCCGCGAGACCATCTGCTTGTCTTCTTCGGAGAGTTCGTCCATGCCGAGAATGGCGATGATGTCTTTCAGCTCTTTGTAGCGTTGCAGGGTGGACTGCACCCGGCGCGCGGTGTCGTAGTGTTCGTTGCCGACGACCAGCGGATCGAGCTGGCGCGAAGTCGAATCGAGCGGATCGACCGCCGGATAAATACCGAGCGCGGCAATGTTGCGGCTCAACACCACGGTCGCATCGAGATGCGCAAACGTGGTCGCCGGCGACGGGTCGGTCAGGTCGTCGGCGGGCACATAAACCGCCTGGATCGAGGTGATCGACCCGGTCTTGGTCGAGGTGATGCGCTCCTGCAAGGTGCCCATTTCCTCGGCCAGGGTCGGCTGGTAGCCGACCGCTGACGGCATTCGGCCGAGCAAGGCGGAGACCTCGGTACCGGCCAGCGTGTAGCGATAGATGTTGTCGACGAAAAACAGCACGTCGCGACCTTTGCCGCTGGCGTCTTTTTCATCGCGGAAATACTCCGCCATGGTCAGGCCGGTCAGCGCCACGCGCAGTCGGTTGCCAGGCGGCTCGTTCATCTGGCCATAGACCATGGCGACCTTGGATTCTTTCAGGTTGTCGCGCTTGATGACCCCGGCCTCCATCATCTCGTGATAGAAATCGTTGCCTTCGCGGGTGCGCTCACCGACGCCAGCGAATACCGACAGGCCGGCGTGTTCGGTGGCGATGTTGTTGATCAGTTCCAGCATGTTGACGGTCTTGCCGACACCGGCACCGCCAAACAGACCGACCTTGCCGCCCTTGGCGAAGGGACACATCAGGTCGATCACCTTGATGCCGGTTTCCAGCAACTCGTTGCCGGAGGCCTGGTCGGCATAATCCGGTGGTGCGCGATGAATTTCCAGGTGGTCGCTGGCTTCGATCGGACCCACTTCGTCGATCGGGCGACCGAGCACATCCATGATGCGACCGAGGGTGCCGATACCGACCGGCACCGAGATGCCTTTGCCGGTGTTGGTGGCGATCAAGTTGCGCTTGAGGCCATCGGTAGTGCCCAAGGCAATGCAACGGACGATGCCATCGCCGAGCTGCTGTTGCACCTCAAGCGTAATTTCAGTGCCATCCACCTTGAGGGCGTCATAGATCTTGGGCACTTCGGCGCGTTGAAACTCAACGTCGACGACGGCACCGATGATTTGAACGAGTTTGCCTT
>PEUI01000222.1:4097-9102 GCA_002785585.1 Lysobacterales bacterium CG02_land_8_20_14_3_00_62_12 | reverse complement strand
TGGATGGAAGATCGTCGCCTGGAGTTGCAAGACCGCATGCGTCGGCGCAGCGCCCGTGATGGCTATGTGCCGCGCGGCGGTGGCTTGTTTCGGTTTCGCTGAGCGGGGCTGCCTCAAAGTGCCAAAAAAGCGGCCGCTGGCCGCTTTTTTGTGGGTGCGCCCGATACCTATCCTTTGGTTGGCACTGCGGCGTGATCGTGGTCGGTGGGGTTCAGCGACAGCTTGGTGCCAGGACCGGCTATCGCCGAGAGCGGTCGTCGCGCGCGTCTGACCCGCACGGCAACCTGCTTGGCGAGTGCTTCGTGGGTGCCGCCGCTTGGTTTTCGGCGTGCTGGCGAATGCTGCCATGTTTGCCCCTGTCGCAGCGCGTTTTGAGTGCCCGAATACGGCGAGTCATGATTTCAGGTTGACCCCGACCGCTGGCTCCCGCTATAGTCGCGCGCCTTTTTGGGCATAAAATAACTACAGAAGAGGATTCACGATGTACGCAGTGGTGGTTACTGGCGGTAAACAATATCGCGTGATGCAGGGCGAGATCCTGCGTGTTGAGTTGATCGATGCCGAACCTGGTACAGCAGTCACTTTTGATCAGGTGCTGTTGCTTGGCGATGGTGAATCGATCCAGGTTGGTCAGCCGACGGTGGTGGGTGCTTCGGTGAAAGCGACGATCAGAAGTCACGGTCGCGCCGACAAAATCCGGATCGTCAAGTTCCGCCGCCGCAAGCACCATCGCAAGCAGATGGGGCATCGTCAGCACTACACCGAAGTCGAAATTACCGGCATTGCCAAGGCCTGAAGGCCAGCAGCGCTGCATTCCTGAAGGAGATTTTCCATGGCACATAAGAAGGCAGGCGGTTCTACCCGCAATGGCCGCGATTCCAATCCCAAGTTCCTCGGCGTCAAGATTTATGGCGGCGAGGCGATCAATGCTGGCAACATCATCGTGCGCCAGCGTGGTACCGAGTTCCATCCCGGCGTGAATGTCGGCATGGGCCGGGATCACACCTTGTTCGCGCTCAAGGATGGCACCGTCGAGTTCGCCGTCAAAGGTCCGAACGGCGGTCGCCGCACGGTAAACGTCAGCAACGCTTGACGCTTGCCGACCGCAGCAACGCGAAGCCCCGCCGCGCGCGGGGCTTTTCGTTTCTGCCTGAAAATGGAGAGGACAACGCATGAAATTCGTCGATGAAGCCGAGATCGAGATTGCTGCCGGCAAGGGTGGCAATGGCTCGGTCAGCTTCCGCCGCGAGAAGTTCATCCCCCAGGGTGGGCCCGATGGCGGCAATGGTGGTGACGGCGGCAGCGTCTACGTGCTCACCGATAGCAATATCAATACGCTGATCGATTTTCGCCACCAGCGGCACTTCAAGGCGCAGCGCGGCGAAAACGGCATGGGTCGACAAATGACCGGCGCCAAGGGCGAGGATTGCGTGATCCGGGTGCCGGTCGGCACGGTGGTGATCAACATCGCCACCGACGAAGTGATTGGCGACTTGACCGTGCCTGGCGAGCGCCTGCTGGTGGCGCAGGGTGGTCACGGTGGTGCCGGTAACGTCAACTTCAAAACCTCAACCAATCGCGCGCCCACCAAGGCGGTGCCGGGAACCGCTGGTGAAGAACGCGGCATCCGCCTGGAGCTGAAGTTGCTCGCCGATGTCGGTCTGCTGGGGTTTCCAAACGCGGGCAAATCCACCTTCATTCGGGCGGTATCCGCCGCCACGCCGAAAGTGGCGGACTATCCGTTCACCACCTTGTACCCCAACCTCGGCGTGGTTTCGGTGGGCCGGGAAAAGAGCTTTGTGATCGCCGATATTCCGGGTGTGATCGAGGGCGCAGCAGAGGGCGCAGGCCTGGGTATCCAGTTTCTTAAACATGTGTCGCGCACGAGCTTATTGCTGCATGTCGTTGATATTGCACCGCTTGATGCGGACATTGATCCAGTTTCTCAGGTGCGGATCATTGAGCGTGAGCTGAAGAAATTCGATCTGGCCTTGTCCAAACGCCCACGCTGGTTGCTGCTCAACAAGATCGACATGCTGCCGTTAGACGAGCGTGCCGCACGGGTCAAGGACATCGTGGCGCGGCTGCGCTGGGGGCGTAAGCCCTGGTTTGCCATTTCGGCCTATACCGGCGAGGGTACCGAGCTGGTGTGTCGCAAGGCGATGGCATTGCTGGATGCAGAAAAGCTGGAACACGCCGAGGATGGGGTGGCCTAGCACGAAACTTTTTGGTTGGCGCCGCCAGCCGCTAGTGCCGACAATAAAAAAGCCGACTTGCGTCGGCTTTTTTGCGAGGTCAATCCAGCGCAAAAATTACTTGATGGCACGGATCGCAGCCGTCAGGCGACTCTTGTGACGGGCGGCTTTGTTCTTGTGCAACAAGCCGCGCGCGCTGAAGCGATCGAGCAGCGGCTGGGCGACCACGAAGGCCGATTCGGCGCCGGTCTTGTCACCGGTTTCAATGGCCTTGATCACTTTCTTGACGGCCGAGCGCACCATGGAACGCTGGCTGTTGTTTTGCAGTCGGGCTTTTTCCGACGTGCGTGCGCGTTTTTTCGCGGACTTGATATTTGCCACAGGGAGGACTCCGGAATCGGGGGTGCTGAAAGAGTCGGGCATTATCTTTGGAAGCCGGCACCAAGTCAAATAGAATCAGGCCTGTGCCCGAATTGGCCCGCGCTCCGCCGCCCTTGCCGGTGGCGCTTGCGTCAGACTGCGCTGCTTTAAGCAAACCCGCGACCATGAGCCACCCGTGCGATGAAATTATTGCGATCCACCTTGGTGTTTAGTGCCTTCACCCTGCTGTCGCGCATCGCCGGGTTCGTGCGCGATACCTTGCAGGCGAACCTGTTTGGCGCGGGCGCGGCGGTGAGCGCGTTTGTGGTGGCGTACCGGATCCCGAATTATCTGCGCCGGATCTTTGCCGAGGGCTCGTTTGCGTCGGCATTCGTGCCGGTGCTGAGCGAGCTGCGACAACAAGGCGATGAGGCGGCGTTACGCGATTTCATCGACCATGTGGCCGGCGCCTTGCTGGCGACCGTGGTGCTGGTAACCGGAATCGGCATGTTGCTGGCGCCATGGATCGCCCGCTTGTTTCTGGTGTTGGCGGGCAAGCACAGCAGTCAGGTTGATTTGGTCGCTGAGATGCTGCGCATCACCTTTCCATATTTGACGTTTATTTCGATGACCGCGTTGGCGGGGTCGGTGCTCAACAGTTTTCGGCAATTTGCCCTGCCGGCGTTTGCACCGGTGTTGCACAATGCGTCGGTGATCGTCGCGATGTTGCTGTTCGCGCGCTATTTCGACGTGCCGGAAAAAGCGCTGGCCTGGGGCGTGTGCGTCGCCGGGCTGCTGCAGATGTTGCTGTTGTGGCCGGCCATGCGTCGCCTTGGGCTGCGGCCACGGCTGCGCCTGGACTTTCATCATGCCGGGGTGCAGCGGGTGTTCCGGTTGATGTTGCCAACGATTTTTTCCTCCTCGGTGGCGCAGATCAATTTGCTGGTCGGCACCATGTTCGCCGCCATGCTGGTGGTGGAAGCACAGAGCTGGTTGTATTACTCGGATCGCTTGGTGGAGTTTCCGCTCGGCATGTTTGGCGTCGCCATTGGCACGGTGATTCTGCCGCACCTGTCGGGGCGTTATGCCGACACCGACGCCCAGGGATTTTCGCAGACGCTGGATTGGGCCCTGCGGTTGACGACTGTGGTGGCGATTCCGGCGGCGCTGGGCCTGGCGCTGCTGGCAGAACCACTGACCGCCACGTTGTTCGGGCATGGTCGGTTTCGTGCGGTGGACGCAGCGATGACGGCTTACGCGATCACCGCCATGAGTATCGGTGTGCCCGCTTTCATGCTCAGCAAGGTACTGTTGCCGGCTTTTTATGCGCGCCAGGACACGCGCACGCCGATGCGGGTGGCGGTCCAGACCGTGGTCGTCAATGTGTTGTTGACGATTGCCTTGGTGACCCCGCTGTGGTGGTGGCAGGTGACCGCAGCGCACGCCGGCATCGCGGCGGCGACGGCGCTGGCCGGTGTGCTGAACAGTTGGTTGTTGTGGCGGCATCTGCGGCGACTCGGCATTTTCCGGCCGGCTCCCGGCTGGGGCAAATTGTTGCTGCAAATCACTGCGGCCGCGCTGCTGATGATGGTGGCGGTATTGGCTTGGCGTGCCCAGGTCGGGCCGTGGATGGCGCTTGGCACGGTGCGCCGAATTGGCGATCTGTTGCTGGCCATTGCGATCGGCGCCTTCGCCTACGGCTTGGGCCTTTGGGTACTGGGTTTGCGCCCGATCGATTTGCGCGAACCGCGCCATCGCTGAGTGCGACTTGGCCGCGCGCTGGGCGCGGTATCCATTAAGATGGCAGGCTCTGTTGCCGATGATTGTTGGAGTAGAGCAATGAGTTGGATCAAGGAAATCGCCCCGGCCGAGGCCGCTGGCAAGCTCGGCGAAATCTACGCCGAACTGGAAAAGAAGCGTGGCAAAGTTTCCAATATCTTGCAGGTGCACAGCCTGCGCCCGGAGGCGATGGTGGCGCACCTCACCTTGTACATGGACCTGTTGTTTGCGCCCGGTGGATTGAGCCGAAAGCAGCGCGAGATGATCGCGGTCGTGGCATCGCGCGGCAATGGTTGTGACTACTGCGTGGCGCACCATCGAGAGGCGCTGGCGCGCTATGTCAGCGATACCGGCCTGCTCGATGCGATCGCGGTGGATTACACGACCGCCGAATTGAATCCGGCCGATCGGGCGTTGGCCGACTACGCGTTCAAGTTGACCAAGACCCCCAGCGCCATGCGCGCCGAGGATGTCGAGCAGTTGCGCGCGGTGGGTTTTGCCGATGCGGATATTTTGTTGGCGGATTTGATCACCGCCTATTTCAACTTCGTCAATCGGATCGCACTCGGTCTCGGTGTGCATTTCAATGCCGAAGAAATGAGCGGCTACAAGGTTTGAAGTCGAGCTCGGCTGGCACTGGCCGGGACTGGCATTGGCGGTTGCGGTGGTGA
>PEUI01000222.1:0-4091 GCA_002785585.1 Lysobacterales bacterium CG02_land_8_20_14_3_00_62_12 | reverse complement strand
CGCCGGCCTTGGCCGCCCGATCCCGCCGCCGATCCATTCAATCGGGAGCAGTCGATGGCTGAGCAAAGCATTTTGTACCGCCGGATTCGACCATCGGTGGGGGCGGGTTTTGCGGTGCTCCTGGCGGTGCTGCTGTCGGCATGCGCCAGCATCGGCAGGCCCGATTTGCAGCGCCTGTATGCCAGCAGCCAGAGCGCCGCGGATCAACCGCCGGTAATTTTGATTCCGGGGATCATGGGCTCGCGCTTGGCCAACGCCAACGGCGACGAAGTGTGGATCGGTTCGGTTGGCAAACTGCTGACCTCATCGTATCGCCAGTTGGCGCTGCCGGTGCCGGGCCAGCCGCAGCCCGCCAATCCGGCCCTGCACGCCACGCGCCTGACCGACAAATTGGCCGGACGTGATTTTTATGCATCGATCGAACGCATCCTGACCGAAGCCGGTGGCTATCAGCGTGGCGAGGCCGGGGTGAAGGTGCCGAGCGGGCGGCGCAGCTATTACGAATTCGCCTACGACTGGCGTCAGGACATGGTCGATAGTGCTGGCGAGTTGGGGGCCCTGATCGATCAGATTCGCCTGGACCACGGTGATCCCAATCTGCAAGTTGACATCATCGCCCACAGCATGGGCGGCCTGGTGGCGCGCTACTACCTGCGTTACGGCGGCGACGACGTGCTCGATGACAATGCCTTTCCGTTGACTTATGCCGGTGCCGGGCGGGTGCGGCGGCTGGCACTGCTGGGCACGCCGAACCTGGGTTCGATCAGCTCCCTGCACAGTTTCATCCAGGGTGAACGGCTTGGGTTGGGCAGGCTGCCGACCGAGGCGTTATCCACCTTTCCCAGCGTCTATCAATTGTTTCCGCATCCGCTCAATGACTGGATCATGAGCAACACCGGCGCGCCGCTGGATCGGGATTTATTTGACGTGGCGTTGTGGAAAGAACTGCACTGGTCGATCTTCGACAGCAACACCAAGGCGCGCATTCTCAAACAATTTGCCGATCCGGATAGCGGGCAGGCCTACTATCTGGCGCTGGTCGACAATTTTCAACGTCGCCTCGAACGTGCTCGCCGATTTGTCTGGTCGCTCACCGTGCCCTTGGTCCAGTCGCCCTGGAACCTGCGCGTTTTCGGTGGCGACTGCACGTTGACGCCGGCGCGTATTGTTGTCGAAGACGAAGCCGGTGACGCCAGGGTTCGACTGCGACCGCAAGACATCGAGCACCCGCTGGCGGGGGTGGATTACGACGCGTTGATGCTGGAGCCGGGCGATGGCGCCGTGACCAAGGCTTCACTATTGGCGCGGCAGAGCCTGAATCCAGCGATTCCGCGCCATCGCTACAGTTTTTTCCGGGTCGAAGGCGAAATGTTTCTGTGCGAGCGGCACGATCAGCTCAGCACCAACATCACTTTTCAGGACAATCTGCTGAACTACCTGTTGACCCGCGACTTGAATCCCTGAGCGACTGGCGCATTCGCTTTGGCGAGACCCCGATCAGGCAGCGGCCTGGACCTCGGTCACGGCAATTCGCGGACCATGCAGCAGACCTTGGCGGATGCCGTCGATGATGATGTCGACCTCGGCGCTGGTGATGGCAAAGTGCGGCGTAAACCGCAACGAGTTGACGCCACCGTGGATCACGCCCAGGCCGTGCTCGCGCAGATATTCCTCGGTGCTGTTGGCGCCAAAGCACTTGAACGCGGTGCTGAGCTCGCAAGAGAACAACAAGCCGGTGCCCTGCACGCCGGTGATCAGGCCGTTGCCGAGTTCGCTCTTGAGCGCGTTGAGCTTGTCCAGAAACTCGGTGCCGCGGGCGCGGATATTGGCGCGCAGCGCTGGCGTCAGTTGCGCCAATACGGCGCAGGCGACATCCATCGCGCGCGGGTTGGTGGTCATCGTGTTGCCGTAGATTCCTTTGCGATACAAACCCGCCGTGTGCTCGGTGAGTGCCAGCACCGACAGCGGGTATTGACCGGCATTCAGCGCCTTCGAGTAGGTTTCCATATCCGGCGCTTGCAGGCCTTCGTAGCCGGGATAGTCGATCACCGACAGCACGCCGTGGGCACGCAAGCCGGCCTGAATCGAATCGACCAACAGCAACGCGCCATGGGCGCGCGTCAATTCGCGGGCAGCGGCATAGAACGCCGCTGGCACGGCGCGACCGGGATCGCCTTCACCCATCACTGGTTCCAGGAACATGGCTTCGATAAACCAGCCCTGGGTCTCGGCATCGGCGAATACTTTGCGCAACTGCTCGACGGCATACGGTTCGACGGTGAGCACGCTGTCTTCATGGCGGAAACTGGCGAGGTGTTGAAGGTAGGTCTTTCGGCTGGAATCCGAGTAGAGCGCCGGCCGTTCGGTGCGGCCATGAAAAGCGCCTTTGACCACCAGCCGTTTGATCGTGCGACCGGCGTAGCGAGCACCGGCGTCGGTCATCAGTTTGGCGTTCACATCAACGATGCGGCAGGCCAGCGACACCGACTCGGAACCCGAATTGAGGCACATGAACTTGGGATAGGGGCAGGCGCCGCGGGTATGCCCAATCTCGGCGCTGAGGGCGCGCGCCATCCGCAGTTGCGCCAGGCTGGGGGTCATCACATTGGCCATCACCTGCGGTTGACTCATGGCGGCGATCACCGCTTCGGGAGTGTGCCCGAACGGCAACATGCCGTAGCCACCGGAGTCGTGCAACACCGCACCTTTCAAGGTAATTACCCAGGGACCACGCGCGGCCAGGGCGATATAAGGATTGACCGCGTCGTCGGGGTAGAAGTTGACGAAGCCGCTCTGCACCTGTTGCATTTGCTCGGCCTCGTCGAGGTTCGGCAGTTCCGGAAACTCCGCCTCGACCTCGGCCAACTTGGCCACGGCGGCGTTGATCGCTGCCAATAAAGTCGAACCGGGTAGCGCAAAGCGCAGGATCTGCGCATCGCTCAATCCCACGGTGCGGCGGCTGCCGCCGTGCTGGCGCAGACGATTGAGTTTTTCGATTGGATTCATGTTGGGCTCCATACTGCACCGGGGGTGCTAAGGCTGATGACGAGTGGCTTGGGCCATTGCCGACCCGGCGGTGATCGCGACGGGCGGTGAGCAAGTCTCACAAGACGCCCATGTTATCAGCGCCGTTTCGTTGCCGTAACCCCCGGTGGCAGGTGGGAGGTGGGAATCGTAGGTTGCCTCCGGCTACGGCTCCACGGGGTCGGTAGACGACCCTGCTGCCGAGAGGAACGCAATTCATAGATCGGCACCCTTCGTTTGTCGAGTCATTCCAAGTATGACTTTTGTTTGCGTTGTTGGGCTTTCGGATTGGTTGCCGTGCAGACCGCAAACGTGAGCCGGAACATCCACGCTAGCGCGGATTGCCGCCGGTTGCCTGGTACCGCCAGGCACCTGTTCGATGCGAATGCGCCACGATTGATTAACGAAACGATTCCTATATAGTCCAGCCACGCGGTACCGGTACCGGTAGAGCAATCACCGTGCGGTACAGGGTGAGGGGCAACGCCCCGCAGCGGCGGGCGCAGCAAGCAGGACCCAGGGGGACGACTTGGACCACAAATTGGCGCGACAAGCAGTAAACCGGTGGTCTCGGGCATTCCGGGTCGGCATCGGCTTTTTGGCCCTGAGCGCCGCGCTGCCTGCATGGGCGAGCATTGCCTTGACATTGAATTTTACCGGGCCGGCGACTTACACGCCGGGGGCTGCAGGCGCCAGCAGCTATGTGCTGACGCTGGGTAATACCGGCACCACCACCGAAACCGGGGCGACGGTCACCACCACTTTTCCGGCTACGGCCACGGTGACCTGGGCTTGCGTAGCAGCAGGTGCGAGCACCGCCTGCAAGACGCCCACCAGTGGTAGCGGAAATTTGTCCGCACGGGACCCCGGTAACATCGCGCAAAATGGCACCTTGACCTACACCTTTAGCGTCAGCTTTCCGTCGTCGCTTGCCACTTCGCCACTGAACGTCAATGCGCAGATTTCCAGCAGCGATACGACGCCGGTGGTAACCAGTGGAACGGTCAGCAGTACGCGCGTGGCGCAGAGTGACCTAAGCGCTGCGTTCGTATCGCCACCCACTAGTT
>PEUI01000224.1 GCA_002785585.1 Lysobacterales bacterium CG02_land_8_20_14_3_00_62_12 | reverse complement strand
GTTTTGCCGACGGCCCGGATGGCAACAAAATCATTGGCGGCTCGAAGTCATTCGCGCAGTCCAACGATTTGGATCGCCTCGGCCTGATTGGCACCCTCGAATACCGGCCCAGCGACAGTTTTCACACAACGCTCGATCTGTCCTACTCGGACTTTCAGGAATCGCAATCCCTGCGCGGCATCGAATTGCCCTTGCAATGGTCGTCCGCACAGTTGCAGCCTGGCTTCACCGCCGACAACGGCTTGATCACCCAGGGTGTGTTCAACAATGTCAAAGGCGTCATGCGCAACGACTTCAACGAGCGCAATGCCAAGCTGTTCACGTTCGGCTGGAACATGCGCTTCGATTTTGCTGACCAGTGGGGCGCCGAAACCGACCTCAGCTATTCACGCGCGAAGCGTGACGACTTCCTGCTCGAGTCTTACGCCGGTACCGGCCCCAACGGACAGGGCGCCACCGATTCGTTGGGTTTCAGTGTGCAGCCGAACGACACCGTTCGCTTTTCGCCGACTCTGGATTACACCAACCTCAACATCATTAGCCTGACCAGCCCACAAGGCTGGGGCGCGAACTCTACGCAGAGTGCGCAGGAGGGCTTTTTGAATCGTCCGAAGACCGAGGACCAATTGGCGCACCTGCGCTTCAGCGTAGATCGCGCGTTTAGCTCTGGCGCCTTCAGCAAAGCCACCTTTGGCATCGATGTCAGCCGCCGCGACAAAGACAAGGTCGCCAACGAGTTTTTTATTCAATTGCCGGGTGACGCCGACTCCGTAGCGATTCCAAGCGAGGCACTGCTCGGCACCGTCTCACTCAGTTTCCTCGGCATCCCTGGTCAAATCGCCTACAACCCTCTGTTCCTGCTGGATAACGGGTTTTATGACCAAGTCCGCAACATCAATGCCGACGTAAAAACGAAAAGCTGGAAGGTGCGTGAAGACATCGGCGTTGCCTATGTCAAGGTCGATGTGAATACCGACATTGGCGGGGTCGCACTGAGTGGAAACTTTGGTCTGCAGGCAGTGGTAACCAATCAGGACTCCGGGGGCTTCGGTATCCGCAGTGGTGGTACTACTGCCGGCGACGGCTTCGTTGCAGTAAATGAAGGCGCCAACTACACACGCCTGCTGCCCAGCGTCAACCTGGCGTTTGACTTCGGCAACGACCAAATGGTCCGCTTTGGCGCCTCGCGTACGGCAGCAAGGGCCCGCATGGATAAACTTTCGGCCAGCCAGTCGTTCAATACCAACGACGCCAACCTACTCAATACCGATCCCAATCATTCCTTCTTCAGCGCCAACGGCGGCAACCCGAAGCTGAAGCCGACCATGGCGACGACCTTCGATCTGTCTTTTGAAAAGTATTTCAGTGGCACCCAAGGTTATGTGGCCCTGGCCGGGTTCTACAAAGATCTGGAGGACTTTGTCAACGAGAACGATTCGGTCGTGTTTGACTTCGTCGATTTCGTCGACTTGCTGAGCCCCGCACAACAGCAGGACCTCGGCACCACCCTTGGCCTGGTATCTGGCCCCACCAATCGCGGCGATGGCAGCATCAAGGGTGCCGAACTGACGGTCTCCGTGCCGCTGGATCTGATCGCCGCACCACTCGAGGGCTTTGGCATCATCACCAGCGGTTCGTATACCGATAGCTCGGTGAAATTGGGCGACAACCCCGATCCCATCACCGTGCCGGGGCTTTCCAAGTGGGTGGCCAACTCGACGATATATTTCGAGAAGAATGGCTTCCAGACCCGTTTGAGCCATCGCTATCGCAGCACCTTCCTGGGTGAAGTATTTGGTTTCGGTGCCGGTCGTACGCTGCGTTCTGTGAAACCCGAAAACCTTCTCGATGCCCAGATCAGCTACGCCTTCCAGAGTGGATCTCTGGAGGGTCTGACCCTGCTTGGTCAAGTCAGCAACATCACCAACCA
>PEUI01000078.1:1810-10843 GCA_002785585.1 Lysobacterales bacterium CG02_land_8_20_14_3_00_62_12 | reverse complement strand
ATACAAGACCTGACCCCGCTTCTCCTGGCATGGCTGGCTGAAGCCGAAATACCCGTTCTGGGTGCGCCGTTGCATTCGCCGCGAAAACAAGAAGCTGTTTTTGCTGGTGACCGCGTTGCTGGTGTACGACTTTGCCCGCCGTGGTTTCGACTTCAGCCAATTGCCGGAAAATCCGGCGTGGTACTACGCTTGGGTCGTGCTGGCGCTGGTCTCGTTGATGATCGATTTGCTGAGTCGGTTCGGCAAGACCTTCGCCAATATTTCCTGATGTCCGGGCAACGCGCCGCCATGGGCCCGCTGATTGCCATCATCGGTTGCGATGGTTCGGGCAAGTCCACGGTCAGCGCGGAGGTGCTGGCCTGGGCCAGCCGTTTCGGGCCGGCAACGGCGGTGCATCTGGGCAAGCAGGCCGGTACCGTCGGCCGCAAGCTCGAACGCTGGCCGCTGGTTGGCGCATGGCTGGGTCGGGTGATCCAGCGCAAGTCCGACAGCGCCCGGGCGCAGCGTGACAAAAAATCCCCCGGCTTGCTTACCGCGCTGGTGCTTGCCGTATTTTCGCTGCGTGCGGCGCGCCGTTTTCGGCGGATGCTGGCGGTGCGGCGACAGGGTTTGATCATCATCACTGATCGCTATCCGCAACTGGATGTGCCCGGTTCCTACGATGGCACCGGCCTGTCGGTAACGGCCTCGGGTAACCCGATCATGCGCTGGCTGGCGCGGCGCGAGCGCATCCGCCACGAACGCATGACCCGCCATGTGCCGGATCTGGTGTTGCGCCTCAACGTCGATCTCGACACCGCGTGTGCGCGCAAGCCCGATCACCGCCGTGCGTTGCTGGCCGAAAAAATCGCGGCGACACCGCTGTTGACGTTCAACGGCGCGCCGATCATCGAACTCGACGCCACCCAGCCGCTCGCTGACGTGCTGGCGGCGGCCCGGGCGACGCCCAGTTGCGGCCGCGGCCGCGCTACCCACTGGGGCAAGGGGTCATCGGGCAAGTGTGGGGCACGGGGTCAGGTCTCCATACTGTTCGTTTAGGTGAGAACTGCGAATTGCTGTTGCCGCGACAACGGTCGCGGCGCCAGCGATGCGGGCGCGTAATCGAGTTGCTTGCGTCGCATCCGTGTGCGGTGGTAGCTGCTGTAGGGCGAGTGGCGTCGTTTGACCATGCGCGGATTGGCGCGTCCTCGGCTGCTGATCGCTCGTAGCGTTGCCGCTTCGCGCAGCAGTTCAGCGAACCAGCATCGGCGTTTTCGCGGTCGCGCTGAGGTAGTCGCTCAGTCGCGCCCCAGAACCCAACACCGCCTTGGTTCGTGCCATGGCCCGCCCCACTGTGGAGACGCCGCGATCGGGACACAAATAACGCCTAAACGAAGACTATTGAGACCTGGCCCCTTACCTTCGTGAGAAGTTTCAACTTGATCGCGGCAACCGCGTTCACTTTGCCTTGCCGCCGATGGCGCGTCCGAGAAAGGCTTCCAGGCGCGTGAACAGTTCGGTGGTGTTTTCCGGCTTGTAGAACCCGTGACCTTCGCTGGTGACCACTAGCGACTCGAATTCGTGGTCGTTGCGCTTGAGCGCAGCGGTCATTGCCCGGTACTGATCGAACTTCGCCGTGTGATCCATTCTGCCGTGCACCAGCATGATCGGTAGCTTGAGCTGCTCGGCTTTCAACGCAGGCGACCAGGCGCCCAGCATCGCCTCGTCCTCGCCGACCTCGCGATCAAGAAAGGCGCGGCCGCGTTTGCTGCGGGAGGTTGTGTCGGTCTTGTGCATCAACTGCAGGTCGTAGATACCCGCATACCCCACCGCGCAACGGTACAACTCGGGATAACGAATCGGACTCATCAACGCGGAGTAGCCGCCGAAACTGGCGCCGAAAATACAAACGTGTTTGGCATCGGTCAACTGCGTAGCAACCGCCCAGCGCACACCATCGGCGATGTCATCCTGAATCAGGCCGCCCCATTCTTTCCACGCGCGCTTTACGAAATTGAAGCCACGGCCGCCGGATCCGCGGTAGTTGACTTGCAAAACGCCATAGCCGCGACTGGCCAGAAACTGCACATAGCGATCAAAGCCCCAGTCGTCGTAGATGCCATACGGACCGCCGTGCGGCATCACCACCAGCGGCTTGGGGCCATCGCCCAGGGCGCTGTAAAAGCCATACAGGGTGCTGCCGTCACGGGCCTGGAACTCGACCGGGCGCATCGGCGCCATCTGTTCGGGCTTGATCCATGGCATCAGCTCGTTGACCAGTTGGACCTTCTTCAAATCGTTATCGAACAGATAGTAGGCACCGGGATTGCGATCGGATGACACGAAGAACAGCAGCTTGTGGTTGCCACGAGAGAAGTTGATGAACTGTACCTGCTGACCCGGGAATGCGCGCGTCAGAGCGCTATGCAGACGCGCCCACTCCGAGCCCGGATCGAGGTATTCGACCGCCGTCCTGCCGGCGTCGTAGGTCACTGCGAAGGGCACCCCATTGCGACCGCCAAAGACCAATCCGGTCACCGCCAGGTTTTCAGCACCACCCAACTTCTCGCGTGACTCCTGGGCAAGATCGATGCGGTAGAGCTGTTCGGGTTCGTCGTGGTCGGAAACCAACGCGTACAGCGTGTGCGCATCCGGATCGAATCGGCCGAAGGTGATGCGACCGCCCACGAGTGTCTTCGGCATCGGTTGCCAGTCGTCCTCGGGCCGAGGACGGTAGCTGACGCTCTGCACGTTGTCGTGATCGTACGCCATCTTCACTCGCGCATTGCCGTGCTGGTCGAAGATGAAATCCGCCAGCTCATGCACGCGCTCGATCTCCTGCCGCTTGCCGCTGCGGGTATCGACACTGTAGATCACCGAATCCGGCTCTTCGCCGCAGTCCCAACACCGATATGACACCAGAGCCACCCCGGGCTGCTCTTCTTGCACCTTGACGATGTCGGCAAAACCGGTGTCCTTGAGTGCGCCGCGGACAACCCCGTCGTCCTCGATGTAGGCAAACAACGCCTGACGATTCGTGCCGTCGATGCGGGTGGACCGCAACTCGCCCAGACTGACCGGGCGCCCCAGCAACGGTTCGAGTTCAGCACGGGCGACGGTGACCACGTCGTCCGCGGTCCAGGTCGGCGCGACGACATGCTGGCGTTTGCCGAAACGCAGCGCGATGGCCTTGCCGATGCCATCGAGCGGCACGATTTGCAATTGCGTCTCGCTGCCGTCTTTGCTGGGGACCGTCAGCGCCAAGTATTCACCCGTGGGCGACAAGGCAGCCTCACCGATTTCGGCATGCTTGGCAAATTGCGCAGCCGGAATCGGCGCAGCGGCCAGGGCAAAAGCAGGCAGCAGACCGAGGGCGAGCCCGCACACTCGCGTGACGATATACATGGATTTATCTCCTTTGGTGCAACGCATAGAACGCAAAGCTGCAAAGTCGCCGCTCCTCACCATCATACAAAGCCAGTGCCAACCCGGCTATGGGGTGATTTTCAGCGACGGCATTGAATCCGATTTCCTGGAGTTCAACGCAGGAATGACGGCTGTAATCGAGATCGCTACCCGCAGCGGCCGCCTCGTACTTTAGCGCCGGCTCAAGCCAGGAACGGCGCGCGTCAGCGTGGAGGCAAAGTCCTGGACAAAGTCCTGGACACCCATCATCCGATACGCCAAAAGCATGTGGGTGTCCAATTTTCGTGGGTGTCCAATTATCGTGGCCAAGTCCCTCGGACAATGGCGCGATTTTGGCTAGGATTTTTCTGAAGAGTGGGTGTCCGGTGCTCTCCGGTGCTCTCGAAGAGTGGGTGTCCGGTGCTCTCATGCGGTGCTCTCCCCTCGGTCTGGCCCGCGGTGCTCTCGAAGAGTGGGTGTCCGGTGCTCTCCGCGGTGCTCTCCTCCGGCGCTCTCCCACGCTCGAACGCAGGGTGCCGGCGCTCTGGGAACGGCTCAGCACGGAGCACGGCAGTCGCGGCTAGCCCAGGTCAGGGTTGTGGTGTAACTTTCGTGCAATGAAACCTCACGTTTTCTATCGGGTCGGCTGGTTGCTGTTGGCCCTGCTGCTGATCGTGCCGGTGCAACTCGCCTACCAGACGATGGCGGTTGATCGTGCCGCGCTCTGGGTGGTCGTCGGCAGTAGCGGTTGGGTGCTGGTGTTCTACGCCCTGTCCGGCTGGCTGGCTTCGCGCTGGCTGGCGGCCCTGCTGGTGGTGGTGGGCTCGGTGCTGATCGGCGTGCGCGCGATCAACCTGGGCCTGGTCCGGTTCAGCGGATTCGGCTTCACGCCCGAGTTTTTCCGGCATCTGGAGCGCGAATCGGTGCGGGTGGCCTGGGCCGATTACCGCCTGCAGGTGTTGTCGGCACTGTTGTTCCTGCTGGTGGCGACCGGCTTGCTTGCGGTACTGCTTGGTCGCGGCTCGGCCCTGCTGCGGCGCCGGTCGGCGCTCGGCCTGCTGCTGCTCGGCCTCGCCGGTGTGGTTTCGGCGCGCGCGGTGCTGCCCGAGTGGCAGTTGTGGCGCGCCTGGGAAGACTGGCGCGAACCGGCGGCGGCCACGGTCGGGCCGGCGACGCTCACCGCCTGGGAGCGGGCCGGCATCCTGCACACCCAGGTGGTGGACAAATCCGAACTCAGCGCGACCGCCGCCAGCCCGCCGAAGAACCTGGTGCTGGTCTATCTGGAATCGCTGGGACTCGCGGCGATCAAACACCCGCGCTGGCCCGGCCTGATGCCGCATCTGCAACGACTGCTCGGCGCGCACCGCCTAGTCTCTCACCTCGAAACCAGTGCCTACATCACCATGGAAGGCATCGCCAACTCGCAGTGCGGCACCCTGCTGCCATTCAACCGCGAAAGCGATTCGCTGGCCAGCGGCAATCGCTTGTTCGAGAACCTGCCCTGCCTGGGCGACGTGCTGGCCGCGGCCCGCTACCGGCAGATCTACCTGGGCGGCGCGTTATCCGAATTTGCCGGCAAGGGCGAGTTCTTGGGCGCGCATGGCTACGGCGATGTGCGCGGCTTCGAATACTGGCGTGAGCACGGTTTCGCGCAGCGCGCGGAGAGCTGGGGACTGAGCGACGTCGATCTGTTCGAACAGGCCACGGTCGAGTTGCGGCGCCTGCAGGCCGAGGCCGGACCGTTCCATCTGACCCTGCTCACCATCGGCACCCACCTACCGGGATTCAGCTATGCCGAGTGCGCGCCCTACCAGGACGGCAGCCGGCCCTTCCTCAACGCCATGCACTGCACCGACCAGTTGCTCGCGGCCTGGCTGGATCAGGCCGCGGGCGAAGGTCTGTTCAAGAACAGCGTGGTGGTGATCACCGCCGACCACCATGTTTTTCCCAGCCCGCTGATGCGCGAGCTGTTCGGCGATGGCGTCGATGACCGGCGCCTGCCGCTGGTGGTGATCGACCCACACCAGCCGACCGCGGCCGCGACGCATGGCGCGAGCTACGACCTAGCACCGACCGTGCTCGATCTGCTCGGGGTGAGCAGCAACGCCCGCTTCATCCTGGGGCGCTCCCTGCTTCGGCCGATCAAACGCCCGCCCTGGCTGTTCAGCCGCTATTTCGATGTGGCGCCCGGAACGCGGCTGGAAAACAACCCGGCGTCTTGTCACCAGTTGATCGACGCCACTTCGAACCCGCCCGGGCCGCCGTTCGACGCCTGCGGCAAGAAGGCGCTGATCGGCGCCCTGGCCGGCATCGCCGATCACCACTCGCTGGTGCCGGCGCAACTCAGTTGCACGCCGACCCGGCCGACCCGGCTCGCGTTCGTGGAGGACCCGGCGGGGCCGCGCTTTCAGGCGCTGGTCGGCGGCGTCGATCAGTCCGAGCGCTTCAGCCTGGACGGCTATGCGGTGCCGCCCGGCAGCACCGGCATCTATGAATTCGTGTTTGGTCGGCACGGCCGGCTGCGCCGCACCCGCTTCGTACCGGAACACGGGGTCGGTGAATTGATCCCTGAGCCGGCACCGGAAGTGACCCTGCTGGTGCGAAGGCCGCCAGCCGGCGCGCCAGCGGCGGTCAGTGCCGCCGCGGTGGCCACGGACGCCGGGAGCGGCGGCCCCGCCGACGGCATCGACCTGAACCAGCCTGGCGCCTGGTTGCTGGCCGCCGGTCGGCCCGCACAGACCCTCGCCGCGCAGGGTGGTGGCTGGCAACTGCCGGATTCGTTGTGCCGCCAGGTGTTCTGGGAGCACGGTGAGTTCACTTCGCGCTAGCGACCCGCCGCCCTGCGGCCGCTCGCCGACCGGGCTCGGTGCCGCCGACTTGATACAGGTCAACCGCCGGCCACCGCCGATCAGCGACCATGCGTTCGAAATCGCCGCCGACGGGCGCGAAGTGATGCGGTCCGGCCTGGCTTTGCTGGAAGCCGAACCCGAACTCGGCGCCCTGCAACGCCTGGTCGAAAACGGCCGCTTCCGCATCGAGGCCAACGACGTGGCCGCGGGAAAAGTCCTGGACACCCATCATCCGCTACGCCAAAAGCATGTGGGTGTCCAATTTTCGTGACCGACGCAGCCAGCACCGCCAACTTACTGACATTGGCCATTGCGCCAAGCTGGCCTGCGCCCTGGCGCAACTTGATGACCGGGCGTCGGTTTATTGTTGCTGTGCAACAATGGCGCTGGGTCGTTGTCCAATACGGCCATCTCTGCGCTGTTCGTTGCGCCGTCATCGGCGCGTTGCTCACTGTGATCAGCGTTGCTCCCCTCTCCTAAACCCCGCGAGGACATCATGCTCAAGCACAAAACTGCACTGATCACCGGCTCCACTTCTGGCATCGGCCTGGGTATTGCCGAGGCGTTTGCTGCCGCTGGCGCCAACGTGATTCTCAACGGCTTTGGCGATGCCGCCGAAATCGAGGCGATCCGCGCGCGGCTGGCCAGCAAACACGGCGGCACGGTGCGTTATGACGGCGCCGACATGAGCAAGCCCGCAGCGATCGAACAGATGATCGGCACGGCCATCGCCGAATTCGGTTGCATCGACATTCTGGTCAACAACGCCGGCATTCAGCATGTCGCCCCGATCGACGAGTTTCCACCAGCCAAATGGGACGCGATCATCGCCATCAACCTGTCCTCGGCGTTTCACACCACCCGGCTGGCGTTGCCGGCGATGAAGAAAAAAGGTTGGGGCCGGGTCATCAACTTGGCCTCGGCACACGCGCTGGTCGCCAGCCCATACAAGTCGGCCTACGTGGCGGCCAAGCACGGCATCGCCGGATTGACCAAAACCGTTGCTCTGGAAGTGGCCGAGCAGGGCATCACCGTCAATGCGATCTGCCCGGGTTATGTGCGCACGCCATTGGTGGAGAAACAGATCCCGGAAACCGCCAAAGCGCGCGGCATCACCGAAGCGCAGGTAATCAACGATGTGATGCTGCTGGCACAGCCGACCAAAAAGTTCGTCACCGTCGAACAGGTGGCGGCATTGGCAAAGTTTTTGTGTGGTGATGAAGCCGCTTCGATTACCGGCGCCATCCTGCCGATCGACGGCGGCTGGACCGCGCAATGATTCCCAACGGAAACCACCACGCATGAACGCGACCGACCTCCTCGCCCTGCCGTCGATGCCGATGGCATCGCCGTCGTATCCGGCCGGGCCGTACCGCTTCATCGACCGCGAATACTTGATCATCAGTTATGAGTCGGACCCGGAGGCGATTCGCGCCGCGCTGCCCGAACCGCTGCAAGCCGATGGCAGCAACCGGGTGTTGTGCGAGTTCATTCGCATGCCCGATTCTTCTGGATTTGGCAGCTACACCGAATCGGGTCTGGTGATTCCGGCGCGCTTCAATGGCACGCCGGTCAACTTCACCGCGCAGATGTACCTGGACGATCACCCGCCGATCGCCGCTGGCCGCGAAATCTGGGGCTTCCCGAAAAAGCTCGGCCAGCCGAAATTGCAAGTGCTACACGACACCCTCACCGGCACCCTCGACTACGCTGGGGTGCAGGTGGCGGTGGGCACCATGGGCTACAAGCACCAGCATTTGTTGTACGACCTGCAAGGCCGCAAGGCGTGCTCGTCGGTATCCATCATCGAAAAAATGAGCGCCACCCAGGTCAACCTCAAGCTGATTCCGGATGTCGATGGCACGCTGGCGATTGCCCAGTTGGTGGCGTATGAGCTGGTCGATATTCAGGTCAAGGGCGCCTGGTCTGGCCCGGCGCGTCTGCATCTGGTGCCCCACGTCAACGCGCCGCTGGCCGACCTGCCCGTGCGCAAGGTGCTCGGCGGCTTGCATTTCATCGCTGACCTGACCCTGCCCTATGGCCGCGTGATCCATGATTACATCGCCAGCGCCCACCAAACCACCAAGGCGGCAACATGAGCGCTCCCAAGCAACACGGCAAGACCAAGTCCTCCGAGCCAGTGGCTTGCACACCGCTCGGCCAGACCGTGTTGGTGCTGCAAGGCGGCGGCGCACTCGGTGCGTTTCAAGTCGGCGCCTACCAGGCCCTGCACGAAGCTGGCATCGAGCCGGACTGGATCATTGGCACCTCGATTGGCGCCATCAACGCCGCGCTGATTGCCGGCAATCCCCCGGCGCAGCGGATGGCGGCGCTGGAGACTTTCTGGCAGCGCATCACCCAGCAAGGCATCGGGCTGTGGACGCCGCCGGGGCTGGCCGGCACGCTCAACGACATGGCGACCATGGCGCTCGGCGTGCCCGGTTTCTTCCGCCCCAATCCCAAAGTCTGGCTTGGCAGCAATGCGGCGGTCGGCCTGGAACAGGCGTCGTATTACGACACCGCTCCGCTGCGCGAGACGCTGGCCGGGCTGATCGACGTTGATCGGCTGAACGCCAAGACGCCGCGGTTGACCATCGGCGCAGTCAACGTAGGTACTGCGGCGATGCGCTATTTCGATTCGCCGCGCGACACCCTCAGCATCGATCACATTCTGGCTTCGGGTGCGTTGCCGCCAGCATTTCCAGCGGTGCGCATCGACGGCGAGGCGTACTGGGATGGCGGCATCTATTCCAACACCCCAATCGAGGCCGTGCTCGATGACCAGCCGCGTCGCGATTCG
>PEUI01000078.1:0-1794 GCA_002785585.1 Lysobacterales bacterium CG02_land_8_20_14_3_00_62_12 | reverse complement strand
TTGCGCAGGTGATGGAACGCCAGAAGGACATCCAATTTGCCAGCCGTGCGCACAGCCACATTGCTCGCCAGCAACAAATCCACCACCTGCGTCATATCGTGCGCAAGCTGGCCGACCAGCTACCAGAGGCTACCCGCAACGCCGCCGCCAACCAGGCGCTGGCCGGCTATGGCTGCCGCACGGTCATGCACGTGGCGATACTCAGCCCGCCGCATTTCAAGGATGAAGGCGCCACCAAAGACATCGATTTTTCCGCCGACGGCATCCGCACCCGACACCAATCGGGCTACCAGCAAACCCGCGAGATGCTGGCGCGGGCGCCGTGGAATGCCCCGGTCGACCCGATGCTGGGCGTGATCGTACACAGCACGAACGCCAATCCGGAATCCTGACGCGCCAGCGGTTGCCGGGCCGGACAGTGTCCCGCCCGATCACCATCGATCACGGCGGCGCCTGAAACGACGTCTGCCGATCAACGATCACCTTGCAAATCGCGCGCGATTGCTTGCGGCCTTCGTGCCAGCCAACGGCGACGACGAAAATGGCAACCGCTGCGCTCAGCCATCCGAGGACGCAGGCGAACAAGGACCACCGTGAACAGCAGATCGCCGAAGCCTTCGGCGCTCACCTCACCAGCCTCAAGCAGCTGCCGGCAGGCCGGCGGCGGTGAGGCAGATAGGGGGCGCTACTATGCTCGAGGTGATTCCGGCACTGACGCTGGCAAGCGCTTTTCGACCGCAACCGCGTCGTGACTGTGGAGATAATTGACCAGTGGACCAAGCCACGCACAACAAGATCGTCTCGTTCATCTGGGGCATCGCCGACGATGTCCTGCGTGATCTCTTCAGGCGCGGCAAGTATCCCGACGTGATCCTGCCGATGTGCGTCATTCGGCGCATGGATGCCGTGCTCGAACCGACCAAACCGCAGGTGCTTGCCACCAGGAAAATGCTCGACGAGGCGCGCATCACCGAGCAAAGTGCCGCGCTGTGCGATGCCGCCGGCCAGGCCTTTTACAACACCTCGAAGTTCACGCTGCGCGATCTAAAATCCCGCGGCAGCCAGCAGCAGTTACTCGCTGATTTCGAGGACTACCTCAACGGCTTCTCGCCCAACGTCCAGGACATCCTCGAGAACTTCAAGTTTCGCAACCAACTGCAAACGTTGTCCAAGGCCGACGCCATCGGCACGCTGATCAACAAGTTTCTCGATCCTGACATCGACCTCTCGCCGGCTGGCATCGACAACCACGCGATGGGTACGGTTTTCGAAGAGCTGGTGCGCAAGTTCAACGAAGAGAACAACGAGGAAGCTGGCGAACACTGGACGCCGCGCGACGCCGTGCGCTTGATGGCGAATCTGGTGTTCCTGCCGATCGAGGCCGAGATCAAATCCGGCACCTACCTGTTATACGACTGCGCCTGCGGTACCGGCGGCATGCTCACCGTGGCGGAAGAGACGCTGGCAATGATCGCGGCGAAGCATACACAGCAGGTCAAGTGCCTGCTCTACGGCCAGGAGATCAACCCCGAAACCTACGCCGTGTGCAAGGCAGACATGTTGTTGAAGGGCGAAGGCGAAAGTGCCAACCAGATCGTCGGCGGCGCGGAATGGTCCACGCTCTCGCACGACGCCTTCCCGGCGCAAGAGTTCGACTTCATGCTCGCCAATCCGCCGTATGGGAAGAGCTGGAAGAAGGACCTCGAAGCGATGGGCGGCAAGGACGGCATGCGCGACCCGCGTTTCAAGGTGATGCTTAAGGGCCTGCCTGCCGAAGGTTCGGCGCAGGCAGGC
>PEUI01000196.1:329-2025 GCA_002785585.1 Lysobacterales bacterium CG02_land_8_20_14_3_00_62_12 | reverse complement strand
CACCAGGGTCCACAGCGCGGCGTGCGCCGAGTTCATCATGCCCTGGGCGATGGTGTGTTCGAGAAAGTGCTGCAATTCATCGTAAAAGCCGAGCGTGTTGACCAAAATGATCGGGTTGAAATACAGCCCCAGACGTTTGAGCGTCATCGCCTCGAATACTTCTTCCAGCGTGCCGCAACCCCCGGGCAGCGCGACCACGGCATCCGAGCCAGTCAACAGGCGGTGCTTGCGTTCGCGCATGTCCTCGACCACATCGAGTTCGGCCAAACCCGGATGCTGCCATTCCACCTCGGTCATAAAGCGCGGAATGATGCCGATCACCTGGCCACCCGCCGCCAGCGCGCCGTCGGCCAGCGCACCCATCGAACCGACGCCGCCGCCACCGTAAACGACGGTGCATTGTGCGGTGGCGAGAAGCGTCCCCAGTGCTCTGGCGGCCTGGTGGTAGCGCGGATCACAACTGGCGCTGGACGCACAATAAACGCAGATACGCATCGCAGAATCTCCTTGGCAATCGATCACGCCAGCCGCCGCGGTGGCCGGGTTCAAACCGACAACAAACCGGCTTCGAGTTCACCGGCGGCGGCGAGCCAGGCTTCTTCGGCTTCGACCAACTCAATTTTCAGCAGCGCTTGCTCGCGGGTGAACAACGTCAGTTCGATCCGTTTGCCAGCATCGTAGACATCCGGAGCGTGCAAGGCAGCTTCGATTTCGCTGAGTCTGGCTTGCAGCTTTTGCATCCGCGCTTCGGCACTTTTGACCGCCTGGCGCAGCGGTTTTTCCCGTGCGCGTTGTTGCTTGGCGTTGCCGCGCGCGCCGTCCGTCGCAGCGTTTTTGGCGCGCACGCTGCCGGTCACGGCGGTCAACGAACGCGCGTATTCGCGTTCCCGCTGCGACAACCAGCGGGCGTAGTCATCGAGATCGCCGTCGAACTCGGCGACGCCGCCGTCGGCAACGCGCCACAACACGTCGCAGACGCTGCCGACCAAATGGCGGTCGTGCGAGACCAGAATCAGCGCGCCGGCGAAATCCTGCAAGGCAAACTCCAGCGCCTGGCGCATGTCCAGGTCGAGGTGGTTGGTGGGCTCATCCAGCAGCAGCAGGTTGGGGCGCTGATGCACCACCAGCGCCAGCGCCAGCCGGGCTTTTTCACCGCCAGAAAACGGCCCGACCGGCTCGAACACGCGTTCGCCGGTGAAGTTGAAAGTGCCGAGAATCTTGCGGAGTTCCTGCTCGCCTTTGTTCGGTTCAAGCTTGCGGAAGTGGTCCATCGCCGAGGCGCGGGCATCGAGCTGGTCGAGTTGATGTTGGGCAAAATAGCCGACGCGCAGATCCGGGTGGCGGGTGGCTTCACCGGTTTGCGGCAGCAATTCGCCGGCCAGCAATTTGATGAAGGTGGATTTGCCGGCGCCGTTGGGTCCGAGCAGACCGATACGATCCCCCGGTTCGATGCTGGCCTTGATGTGTTGGAGCACGCGGTACTCGCCGTAGCCGACGGCGGTGTCGTAGAGGCGCAACATCGGCGAGGGCAAACGATCCGGCTGATGAAAGCCGAAGTTGAACTCGGCATCGGCGTCGGCGATCGCCACCAGTTGGATGCGTTCGATCATCTTGACGCGCGACTGCGCCATTCGCGCTTTGGCCGCTGATGCCTTGAAGCGATCAACGAAACTTTGCAGATGCGCAATCTGTCGCT
>PEUI01000196.1:0-323 GCA_002785585.1 Lysobacterales bacterium CG02_land_8_20_14_3_00_62_12 | reverse complement strand
GATCGCGCTGCGAGTTCTGCTGGGCCATGCGCTCGGCCCGCAATTTCTCGAAGGCCGAGTAGTTGCCGGTGTAGAAACTGGCACTGCCCTGCGCCAGATGCAGCGTGTGCGTTGTCACCACGTCCAGAAACTCGCGGTCGTGCGAGATCACCAACAACGTGCCGGCGTAGGCGAGTAACCATTCCTGCAGCCAGAACACCGCATCCAGATCCAGGTGGTTGGTCGGTTCGTCGAGCAGCAACAGATCACTGCGACACATCAGTGCCTTGGCCAGGTTCAGCCGCATCCGCCAGCCGCCGGAAAAATTGGCGACCGATTGATTT
>PEUI01000334.1:1238-4342 GCA_002785585.1 Lysobacterales bacterium CG02_land_8_20_14_3_00_62_12 | reverse complement strand
GCCAGCGTCGCCACTACCGCCGCCGCGCAGGCCATGCCCGCGGTCGAGCGGCTCGACCGCATTGTCGCCGTGGTCGATGAGGATGTGCTGTTGCAGAGCGAACTGGATCGGGCGGTGGACAATATCCTGGCGCAGTCGCAAAGCGCGGTCAATTTGCCGCCCCGCGATATCGTCGAGAAGCAGGTGCTGGATCGGCTGATTCTGACGCGGGTCCAGGTAGCGCGCGCCGAGGGCACCGGCATCCAGGTCAACGATGCCGATGTCGATCAGGCGGTGGCGCGGATTGCCGAGCAAAACAAGATTTCGCTGGAACAGTTGCGGCAATCACTGGAACACGACGGTTTCAGTTTCGAGGAGTTTCGCAAGACCATGCGCGACGAAATCACCGTGCAGCGTTTTCGTCAGCGCTTCGTGCAGTCACGGGTGCAGGTGACCGAGACCGAGATCGACATCGCGCTCGCCAGCGATAGTCTGAAAACCGGCGAAGTGCGCTTGTCGCACATTTTGATCGGCGTGCGCGATGGCGCCACTGCCGCGCAGATCGAAACGGCGCGGGCGCGTGCCGACAGCGTGGTCAAGGAAATCAACGATGGTCTGTCGTTTGCGCAGGCGGCGATCAAGTATTCCGAAGGCCAGCAAGCGCTCGAAGGTGGCGATCTCGGCTGGCGCAAGTACGAAGAAGTGCCGAGCGCGTTCGCCGACCTGGTGGCCGGCATGAAAAAAGGCGAAGTCGCGCAACCGCTGCGCGGCCCGAGCGGTTTTCATATTCTCAAGTTGGTCGATCAGCGCAGTGATGATTCCGCCAAGATGGTGACCGAATTCCAGGCGCGGCATATTTTGATTCAGCCGAGCGAATTGATGACCGATGCGGCTGCCGAGGAACGCATTAAAAAGCTGCGCGAACTGGCGGTCGCTGGCGCCGACTTCGCCGAGTTGGCGAAGAAAAACTCTCAGGACACCAACACCGCCAATCTCGGTGGTGATCTGGGCTGGTTTACCCTCACCGACTACGGCCCGACGGTGGCGCAAGCGGTGCAGGCGCTCAAGGATGGCGAAATCTCTGCGCCGTTTCGCACCGAACTGGGCTGGCACATCATGAAACGCGAAGGCATCCGCGAAGTGGATCGCACCAAGGAGTACATCCGCAATCAGGCGCGCGAAACCATCGTCAGGCGCAAGGCGGAAGAAGAGTACGACAACTACCTGCGGCAGATTCGCGCCGAGGCTTATGTCGAGAATCGGCTGGCGCCGGTGGCGGGTAGCTGACCGTTATCCGCCCAGCGTTAGGCGGCGCGGTGCAACAATTTGCAGCGCGCCCTGGTTGCGCAAACTGGCCGTCTTGTGTTTATTCCCCGCATCGCCCTCACTGCCGGTGAACCCGCTGGAATCGGCGCCGAGTTACTGGTGCGACTGGCGCAGACCGAGTTCGGCGCCGAGTTGATCGCCATTGCCGATCCCGGTTTGCTGCGCGCCGCGGCCGAGACTTTGCAGTTGCCACTGCAACTTGATCGGTTCGTGCGCGGCGCCCAACCGCAGGCCACCCGCGCCGGCGGTTTGCGCATCGTGCCGGTCACGCTGCCCGCGGCCAATCGGCTGGGCACCCTCAACGTGGCCAATGCGACGTATGTGCTCGCGCTGTTGCAGCAAGCGGCAGAAGGTGCCGCCAGCGGCGAGTTCGCGGCGGTGGTCACCGCGCCAGTACACAAAGGAATCATCAACCAGGCGGGGCATCGCTTCACCGGCCACACCGAGTTTTTTGCCGAGCACGCCGCGGTCGCCGTGGTGATGATGTTGGCAGCGGGTGGCTTGCGGGTGGCGCTAGCGACTACCCATCTGCCCCTGCAAGCCGTGCCGGCGGCGATCACGCGTACTTCGCTCACCACGACGTTGCGCATTTTGCATCACGATCTGCGTGAGTTTTTTGGCATTGCCAAGCCCCGCATTACGGTCCTCGGTTTGAACCCGCACGCCGGCGAGGGCGGGCATCTGGGCCATGAAGAAATCGACGTATTGATGCCGGTGATCGACGCCTTGCAACAAGAAGGCATGCAATTGCGTGGGCCGTTGCCGGCCGATACCGGTTTTCTGCCGCGCGAGTTGGCGCGTACCGATGCGGTGCTCGCCATGTATCACGATCAAGGGCTGCCGGTGCTCAAGTACGCTGGCTTTGGCGCGGCGGTCAATATCACGCTGGGTCTGCCATGGATCCGCACGTCGGTCGATCATGGCACCGCTTTGGACATTGCCGGGCGTGGGGTTGCCGAGGTCGGCAGTCTGCGCGCAGCCACCGAACTGGCGATCGAACTGGCGGTTCAGCGCCAGGCGCGACGGCAGGCCACTGCATGAACCACGACGGCCACATCGCCCGCAAACGTTTCGGCCAGAACTTCCTGCACGACCGCAGCGTGGTCGCGCGCATCATTGCCAGCATCGTGCCGCGGGCGGATCAACGGCTGGTCGAGATCGGCCCAGGACAGGGCGCGCTGACCTATCCGCTGCTGGAGGCGATCGGCGCGTTGACGGCGATCGAAATTGACCGCGACCTGATCGCTCGCTTGCAACGCCAGGCGGCCAAACACGGGCAACTGGAGCTGATCGAAGCGGATGTGTTGAAGGTGGATTTCACCGCGCTCGCGGCCGGCCGACGGTTGCGCATCGTTGGCAATTTGCCCTACAACATCTCGACGCCGATCCTGTTTCATGTGCTCGACCATGCGGGCGTCATCGAAGACATGCATTTCATGTTGCAGAAAGAAGTGGTCGAACGCATGGCCGCCAGCCATGGCAATAAAGCGTACGGCCGGTTGACGGTAATGTTGCAGGCGCGTTGTCGGGTGGAAGCCTTGTTCATCGTGCCGCCGACGGCGTTTGCGCCGGCGCCGAAAGTGGAGTCGGCCATCGTCCGCATCACGCCGCTCGCGGCCGCAGCGATTCCTGCTGCCGATATGGGGCGACTCGACCGCATCGTGCGGGCAGCCTTTTCGCAGCGCCGAAAAACCCTGCGCAACGCCGTCGAAGGCGTGCTCAGTGTCGATCAATTGAAAGGCGCCGGCATTGATCCGGGCCTGCGTGCCGAACAACTGTCGGTCGCGGATTTTTTGCGA
>PEUI01000334.1:0-1227 GCA_002785585.1 Lysobacterales bacterium CG02_land_8_20_14_3_00_62_12 | reverse complement strand
CGCGTCATCGGTGCTACATGGTGTGGGTCATGCGCTCGGCACCGAGGGAGGCGCCCAGCATGGCTTCGATCTTGGCCTTGGCGGATTCGCCATCGGCGGATTCATTGAACTGCACGCCGATACCCGCGGTGCGGTTGCCTTGCGCCCCGGGCGGGGTCACCCAAACGATTTTGCCGGCTACCGGCAGACGATCTTTTTCTTCCATCAGCGACAACAGAATGAACACCTCGTCGCCCAGGTTGTAGCGTTTTGCGGTCGGCACGAACAAACCGCCGCCTTTGACGAAACTCATGTAGGCGTTGTAGAGCGCGCCCTTGTCCTTGATCGCGAGCGAAAGAATGCCCTGTCTCGGTACCCCTGCCATCGGACCTGCGGCCATCGGTCGATCTCCTCTGTTGCCCATGGTGATTGCCGTTTGGTGCGCTGGATCGGCGCCGCCAACGTTGATTTCCGTCGGCTCCGTTCAGTACCACCGTAAACACCGAAGCGGCGCTGGCTATGGTACGCGAGTTTATCGGTGATTCGCGCCGGATGGCGACGCCGCGCCAGCCACTGGTGTCCGTGTGGCACGCTATGCTTCCGGAAAATCCAAGGGAGCAAGCGGCATGGGTAAGCGGCGAATGGCGACAACGCGGTCGGTAGGCCTGCTGTTAGCGCTCGCAGTATCGGCTGCGGTGATGGCGGCGGATGCGGTTCCGGAGCAGCAGGACAAAGGTGTTCCGGAACAACAGGACAAAGGCGTTCCGGAACAACAGGACAAAGGCGTTCCGGAACAACAGGACAAAAGCATTCCGGAGCAACAGGACGATGGCACTGAGTCGGCACCGCAGGTCGAACGTCTGCCGGGCACGATGACCTTGCTCGGTTTGTTCGATCTGGTGCGCAAAATTGACCCCGAGGCGAAGATAGCGGGCAACACCGCCGAGTTCACCGTGCGCGGCAGCGAGTTGATTTTGGTCGGTGACGAGAAAGCCGGTCGCATGCGCATCATGCTGCCGATTGTGCGAATGGAGTCGGTGGATGCCGCCAAGCTGCAACGGATGCTGCAGGCCAATTTCGACGCCGTGCTCGATTCGCGCTATGCGATTGCCCACGGGGTGGTTTGGAGTGTGTTTATTCATCCGCTGCCGCCGCTGGATGAGGCGCAGTTCGCCAACGCGGTCAGTCAGGTGTATGTCGCGGCCGCAACCTTTGGCGCCGAATACACCTCTGGCGCGTTTGTCTACG
>PEUI01000158.1:749-2093 GCA_002785585.1 Lysobacterales bacterium CG02_land_8_20_14_3_00_62_12 | reverse complement strand
GCTGGACAACAGTCCGATCAGCAGGCCGAGCCCGGCCGCCACCGCCAGATCGGCCACCACCCCCCGAAACAGTGCCGCCACCGTGGCCGAGGCCAGACCAAAACTGAGTATCCGCATTAGTTCTGCGCGGCGGCTCAAGCCGCTCTGCACGGCGCGCAACTCGATCAGACCAACGCGCATATCGAGCGAGCCGTCAATCACTTTTTCAGCGATGGCATCGACTTCGACCAGCCGACGAAGATTGACTTCCCCAGGCGCCAGCCGAATGACTTGCGTCAGTCGCGGCAGCGCGTCTGGTCCCTCGTCCAACACCACAAAAGAAATAATGACCGATGTGGGCGTGGCCAGACTGTTGCAGGCAAATCCCAGCCGGCGGGCGACATTGTCGATGGCGTTCTCCAGGCGCGGCGCACTGGTGCCGTATTGGTGCAGACGCCGCGCCAGTTCCGCGATGAAGTGCACCCGGTTTTCAAAATCGACCTGCATCATGTGGTTTCTCCAAGGCCGCGAAGGGTAGCGGGCGGGCGTTGCCGCTGCATGGCTAATTGGCGACGGTGGCGTTGCCGATGGGGACTTCCCAGCGCGATGAAAGCCACGATAATGGCCAACTGACTGGGAACAAAAATGGGCTTGGGCGAAGCGTATTCGGTAGCGGCTGCGGCGACCTGGAGTCTTGGCGTCATCGCCTACAGTCGGCTCGGTGAAACGATGCCACCGCGGCGGCTCAATTTGCTCAAGAACTTGCTGGTATTGGCACTGCTGGTGCCGGTCAGTCTGCTGGTCGAAGGACTACGCCATTATGGCCTGAGCGGGTCCGAAACCCTGGTGGCGTTAATCAGCGGCCTGCTCGGTATCGGCCTCGCCGACACGCTGTATTTTCGGTCTTTGAATGGCCTTGGCGCTGGCCACATGGGCGTCGTCGGCAATCTATACAGCCCGTTGATGATCGTGCTGTCGTTCGTGTTTCTGGGCGAACGGCTCAACCTCCAGCAAGTGGCCGGCTTCGTCTTGGTCTCCTGCGGCGTCATCGTCGTCAGCAACGACCGCCGTGGGCAGCCCGGAGCCGCTGCCAGATTGCGTCATGTGCTGGTTGCAGCGCTGGCCATCCTGCTGATGGCGGCCTCGGTCATCATGGTCAAACGCATTCTGGAGCAGCACTCGGTGTGGTGGGTGTCCAGCGTGCGCGTGGCCGGCGGCGTGGCTGGACTCTGGCTGTTGCAGTTCGTCTGGCCGCGACCGGTCGCGACGGCAACATCGGTTCCGCTAACTCGGCAGCAATGGCTGTTGCTCGGCGTCGGCGCTTTCGTCGGCCAGTTTCTTTCCATGCTGTTTTGGCTCAGCGGC
>PEUI01000158.1:0-670 GCA_002785585.1 Lysobacterales bacterium CG02_land_8_20_14_3_00_62_12 | reverse complement strand
TGCTTGGCGAAGCGGTTTCAAGGCGCCGCCTGCTCGGCGTAGCACTGGCCTTGGGGGGCGTCGGATTGATGCTTTGGTAGCGGAGCTGGTGGCTGCGCTGAGCTGACCGGCCTTGCGATCTTTGGAGTGCGGCGGCTTGCCGCCGCTGTGCTCCGCCGAAGTGTTGGTGGATGCGCGGTACTTATCCACCCTACATTCGTCATGGCACCTGCCGGGTCAACGCGCAACCACGATGCCGCGCTGCAACCAGTCGTCCAGGCAGCCGCGCACATCGTGCTGCAACTGTTCGCGGGGTGCCGCAAAAGTGGCCGCCAGCAGGTCGACGATTTCGGCTTCGGATTGGCCCGCCAGCAACGCCCGCAAGACGCAGGTGGCGGTGTCGTTGGCAGCGAAGTATGCCCCCGAGCGGGCGTCGAGCAATACCGCCTCTTCCAGCGCGGTCTGCGCCATCACCCCCGGAGCCAGTACAAATCGGCGCGAAGCTGGCATCACTCGAACTCCAGGTCTTTGGGTGGAGCGGACAATGGCAGGAATGCCGCGGTCGCCAGCGGATCGGGGTCGAGGATCATGCCGCCCGCCTCGGCCCAGGCGTGGGCGCGGAAGCCCGCTGCTGTTTTGCTGACGCCAATTTTCAACGCCACGGCGATTTTATGGCGATCCGCAAATGCGC
>PEUI01000316.1 GCA_002785585.1 Lysobacterales bacterium CG02_land_8_20_14_3_00_62_12 | reverse complement strand
GCCGGTCATCTGCCGCATGATCAGCGTTTCGAGGCCCTTCTCGCTGGTGTCGGTGGTCATGGGTGACTAGGCGTGAGCGCGGTTCAACCAACCCTGCTGCTGCAACACGTCGAACGCGAGACCGATCTGGCGCGCGGAGAATCGCGCCTTGCGTTCATTCCACGCGTATACCTGCGTGGCGGCGGCTGCAGCGTCTTTAGCGCCCTCGCGCGTTGCTACCCAATGCACCGTCGCCAGTAACTCAAGTCCAAACGGCGACTCGAACCCATCGACCAGTGCGGCTACGCGATCAAATCGCGCTCGCGTTTCGCCGTCATCAGACAAATACTGCTCAGATTGGGCCACCGCCCCAGGCACGAGCGCCATTGGTTTGTTCGGCGCATCGCCACCATCGAAATATCCGGACACTAGATGTCCTTCGATTGCCTGCAACACGTGGCCCAGATTGCTTGCATAAGGCCCGTACGCTGCCTTCGCATAGCGCAACTTGAGCGCTTGACCACTTTCCTGCATGAAATACATCAACTTGTGCACTTCGAGCAGGCTGACGAAAGGATCGAGAAGTCCGCCCAAATAGCGGTGGAGGAGTACGACGAGTGCCGCGCGCCCGGCCGTCATCGGCGGAACTTCAGTGGAGCGGTGACCGGCCTTCGGTGCGGGATCGCCGCTGGGCTCGAACACCAGCACGCGAACATCGTCCAGGTCGCACAGACGCGCTTCAATCCGAGCACGCACATCGCTCCAGTCCAGGCCGCCGAGGCCACTGCCCAGTGGTGGCAGGGCGATCGATCGAATCTTGCGCGCCCGAATCTCGGCGACCAACGCTACCAGACCGGATTCGATATCTTCGATTCGACTGTTGCCGCGCCAGTGCCGTTTCGTCGGAAAATTGACCACGTACTTCGGGTTAGTCATGTACCCGGTTTCGAACACGTGCATCTTGCCCGGCTGCACCTCGCCGCGCTTGCACGCCGCGACGTAAGCTTTGAAGTTCTCGGGGAACACATTCTTGAATTGCAGCGCTATGCCGCGGCCCATCACGCCAACGCAATTGACGGTATTGACCAACGCCTCGGCGTCGGACTTCAGGATGTCGCCGGTAGTGAATTCGATCATCGCAATCTCCAAGACTAATAGTACCAGTCCCGCATGATCTCAATCCGCGGCTGGTGCGCGCAGGATCGAAGTTGGTCGGCGAGCGATTGCGCCCATCGCGGCGCACTTACGCCGATGCGCTCGACCAACTCCCAGGGAAACTTTTGCTCCACGAGAAACTCGGCCTGTTTGCCTTCCTTCACCAGGCTTGAAACCCCGGTGCCAGCCCACTTCGAAGCATGCACGGCACCCCAGTTGATTTCGCCGAGCTGCGCGATCTCGCAGCGGTCCTCGAAGTAGTTCGCACCCGCGTTGGACAAGGTAAATGCCCAGCGCCGATCGTGCTGCTCCGCCCAAGCTACCGTAGCGTGCAGGTCGCTCTCAAGGTGAAGAATCGGCCCTTGGCCGCCGTGATAGGGCATGTCCGGATGGTTTCCACGATGGATCAAGAACAACATGATCGAACGCGGACAGAAGTAGAACGGCACACAGTCGCCGACTTTGAGCCCAGGTCGGGAGTTGAGCAGCGATTGCAGCCGACGCTGCTTGATCGCACTCATGCCGATGGTGGTGCCGGCAGCCGCGCGAGGACCCATGATCGCGTCGCACCAGAGACACCCGTCAGCCACCACCGAGGCCAGCCGGTCGGCATGAATGATGTGGTAAATCTTCGGCTGCGCTGGCACCGGCATGGCGATTCCGTGGTTACCCGGCCATGGCGTCGATGGCAATGTCGTCATCTTCGATTTCCGCCTGGGTATCCGCACCGGGATCGAAGTGCAGCGGCCCGTGCGCCACACCCTTGCGCAGCACATCGATGACACCGCGTTTCCCGATTTCGGCCGAGAGCCGGGCGAGAAACTTGAGCCGGTGGATGTTCTTGGCGTCGTCGTGCTCGTCGGCCAGCGCCAGCTTCGTGAATGCTGCGGGCTGGGTGGCGCGTAGAAACGCGAAGAGCTGCGGCACATCGAGCGCGTGGGCGCGGTCGTAGTCCTGCGCGCTGCCGGCGGCTGCGCGCTGCCGGCGG
>PEUI01000357.1:25951-26113 GCA_002785585.1 Lysobacterales bacterium CG02_land_8_20_14_3_00_62_12 | reverse complement strand
GCGATGTGGCCGCCGAGTTCGCCGGGCTTGCGGTTGGCGCGCACCACCATCGCGGCGGCGTTCCAGCGCAGGATCGAGCGGATCTTCCACTCCAATTCGGCGTCGCCCGGCGATTTGGCTTCCAGTCCGGGCGGAATCGTATTGACGTATTCCGTGGTCAGC
>PEUI01000357.1:20152-25895 GCA_002785585.1 Lysobacterales bacterium CG02_land_8_20_14_3_00_62_12 | reverse complement strand
AAAGTGCGCGCGCTCGGCGCCATCGGCGGCAATCACCGCGCTGATGGATTCCACCCATTCGCGGGTCTCTTGCGGGTCCAGGTCGGGTTTTTGCGGCGCGCTGGCCTGAGTCATGATTTGCCTCCACGGCGGCGGATGCGCCGCCGAAATTGGGGAACGTCGAGCACGCCATGCTAGCCAGAATGCGGTTCAGAAGACAGAAGACAGAAGACAGACGACAGAGGACAGAGGACGGAGGACAGAAAACAGAAAACAGAACGCAAAAGATAAAAGGCAATAGACCAAAGACAGAAAGCGGAAAACCGACGAAACAAGCCGGGGTCTGGGCAGTTGCCCAGGCCACGCGCTGGGTTCAATAGGCGAACTCAACAAAGATCGGATCGACTGATCCGTGCCAAGGCCCATGGAACAGCTCCAGTTTGCGTTCGGCTGGGCAGATGCCGGCGTTGGCGAACTCGATCAGCGGCTCCAGAAAATTGGATTCGTCGATGCCCCGACTATTGCATTGGGCGCGGCGCTGCAAACCATGGGCCGCAATCTTCAAAGCCGCGACCGCCAGATCGCCAACGCGGCCACCGCGAAATGGCAGCTTCAAGGCCTGCCTCGGCACTTCCCGGCGCAGTAGCTCGCGTTCTTCAATGCTGAAATCCTTGACCAAGTCCCAGGCCGCGTCGAGGGCGGTCTGGTCATACAGCAGCCCGACAAAAAATGCCGGCAGCGCGCACAAGCGATTCCACGGACCCGAATCGGCGCCGCGCATTTCCAGATATTGCTTCAAGCGCACCTCGGGAAACGCGGTGGTCAGGTGGTCGGCAAAGTCCGACATCAGCGGTTTTTCACCAGGCACCACATCGAGCTTGCCGGCCATGAAATCGCGGAAGCTCTTGCCGCTGGCATCCAGATAGCGGCCGTTGCGGTAGACGAAATACATCGGCACGTCGAGCAGGTAATCGACGTAGCGCTCGTAGCCGAAGCTGTCGTCGAAGACGAAGCCGAGCATGCCGGTGCGATCCGGATCGGTGTCGGTCCAGATTTGCGAGCGGTAGCTCATGAACCCATTGGGCTTGCCCTCGGTAAACGGCGAGTCGGCAAACAACGCGGTGGCGATCGGTTGCAGGGCCAAGGCAACGCGAAACATTTTCACCATCTCCGGCTCACTGCCGAAATCCAGATTCACCTGCACGGTGCAGGTGCGGGTCATCATGTCGAGACCGAGATTGCCGCGCTTGGGCATGTACTCGCGCATGATTTTGTAGCGACCCTTCGGCATCCACGGCATTTCCGCCCGCGTGCAGCGCGGATGAAAGCCCATGCCAAGAAAGCCCAAACCGAGATCGTCGGCGACCGCCTTGACCTCGACCAGATGGCTGTTGACCTCGCAGCAGGTCTGGTGCAGGTTGGCCAAAGGTGCGCCGGAAAGCTCGAGCTGACCGGCCGGCTCCAGCGAAATCGACGCGCCATCGCGGAGCAACGCAATCACGTTTTCCTGATCGTAAACCGGCTTCCAACCGAAGCGCGTGGCGATGCCTTCGAGCATGGCGCGAATGCCGCGCGGGCTTGCGTAATCCGGTGGACTGAGATCGTCCAGGCGAAAGCCGAACTTCTCGTGCTCGGTACCAATGCGCCAGTCGCTGCGCGCTTTTTCACCACGCGCCAGATAGTCGACCAGTTCTTGTTTACTTTCGACCCGGGCGGCGGGCGCCTGCGAGGGATTGGACATGCGCTTTAGCTCCAGCAGAATGCAGACGGATGGCAGATGGGTCCGGCTGCGGTGAAAGCAAGCGGCGGGGCGGGCACCGCCGCTCAGGCACCGAGCAAGCGGCGTTGTTCGGCGCGCACCCGGTCGGCGCGTTCGCTGGCGATGTCACCCAAATAACCATCGTCGATGCCGGTGACGTATTCGCCAGAAAAACAACTGGTGTCGAAGCGGGTCAGGCTGTCGTTGCCCTCGGCGACGGCGGCGATCAGGTCGCTCAGGTCTTGATAGATCAACCAATCGGCGCCAAGCAGGGCTTCAATTTCGGTCTCGCTGCGATTGTGCGCCACCAGCTCGGTCGGCGCCGGCATGTCGATGCCATAGACATTGGGATAGCGCACCGGCGGCGCCGCCGACGCAAAATACACTTTGCGCGCACCGGCTTCCCGGGCCATCTGGATGATCTGCTTGGAAGTGGTACCGCGGACGATCGAATCGTCCACCAGCAACACCACTTTGTTGCGGAACTCCAGCTCAATGGCGTTGAGCTTGCGGCGCACCGATTTCATCCGCTCGCTTTGCCCGGGCATGATGAAGGTGCGGCCAACGTAGCGATTCTTGACGAAGCCCTCGCGATATTTCACGTCCAGCGCCTGCGCCAGTGCCAGTGCCGCGGTACGCGCGGTATCCGGAATCGGAATCACCGCTTCGATATCGTGGTCCGGGCGCAGGCGGCGGATTTTGTCGGCCAGCCGTTCGCCCATGCGCAAGCGCGCTTTGTATACGGAAACGTCTTCCATCATCGAATCCGGCCGCGCCAGATAAACGTACTCGAAGATGCACGGCGCGTGGCTGCCGGGCGTGGCGCAGAGTTGCGCACTGAGTTCGCCGGCTTCGGTAATGACCACGCCTTCGCCCGGCAGGATGTCGCGCTCCAGGCGAAAACCGAGCACATCGAGCGCCACGCTCTCGGAAGCTACCGCCCACTCCACGCCGGTCTCGGTATCGCGGCGGCCGAGCACCAGTGGCCGAATGCCGTGGATGTCGCGGAACGCGACCACGCCCAAGCCGAGCACCAGGCTGATCACCGCATAGCCACCGCGACAGCGCTGATGCACCGCCGCCACCGCCCGAAACGCATCGGCCGCTTGCACGCGGGCGCTGCCGATCGCCTGCAACTCGTGGGCAAATATGTTCAGCAGCACTTCCGAATCCGAACCGGTGTTGATGTGGCGACGGTCGGTCTCGAACAACTCGCGGCGGAGCGCCGCGGTGTTGATCAAATTGCCGTTGTGGCCAAGCGCAATGCCAAACGGCGAGTTGACGTAAAACGGTTGCGCCTCGTCGGCGCCTTCCGAACCGGCGGTGGGATAGCGGCAATGGGCGATGCCGATATGACCGGTGAGCCGCGCCATGTGCTCGGCCTGAAACACATCCTTGACCAGGCCATTGGCCTTGTGCAAATGCAACCGATCGCCGGCCACCGTGGCAATGCCGGCGGCGTCCTGGCCCCGGTGTTGCAAGACGGTGAGTCCGTCGTAAAGCGCTGCGGCGACTTCAGATCTGCCGACGATGCCGATAATGCCGCACACGGGAATACCTCGCTAAGGATCGATCTGGGGTTCGCTGATCGCCGCCGGAGTCAACGGCAACAACGACGGCAGCAACCAGATTTGTTGTGCCACCGCTGGCGGCAGCAGACTACGCGCTTTCACCGCCACTGGCTGCAGCGCCGCCAATGCCACGGAATCGCGCCACCAGCGCTGCTGCGATAACGGCGTCAGCCCGACCATCAGCATCAGCAGCACGACCACCAACAGGCCGCGCGCCAACCCGAACAGCACGCCGAGCCCGCGATCCGTGGCCGACAAGCCGGTGCCACGGATCAGCCGACGGAGCACAAACAACAGTAGCCCGCCGATCAACAAAGTGGCGACAAACACCAGCCCATAGCCGAAAAAGATGCGCAGCGCCGAGACCTCCACCTGGTCGGCGAACAGCCCGGCCAGGCGTGGTCCAAAGCGCCAGGACACAAACAGCGCGGCGCACCAGATCAGGATCGACACCAGCTCCACCACCAGCCCGCGCAGCAGTCCGATCAGCATCGAGCCGAGCAGGATCAAAATGATCGCCAGGTCTGCGGGATTCATCCGTGTTTACGCTCGCAGCAGGCTGCCAAACCGCAGCAATTCCAGCGCCGCCGATTCACGGATAGGCGACGATGATCGCCGCAAAACCGAAGCGTTGTTTAATGCCGGCCTGCACTTTTTCGGCATCGCTGCGCACCGCTTCCGGACCGACCCGCAAGCGGTAGACGGTGCCCTTGTCGGTCTGCAATGGCTCGACGAAAGCGGCAAAGCCAGCGGCGCGCAATTGGTCGCGGGTGGCGTTGGCCTTGGCGATATCGCCGAGTACCGCCACCTGCACCGCGAACGCGGTGACGCCAGTGCGCGCCGGATTCGGCGCCGTCACATCGGCACTCGGGGAATCATCGATTTCGATCACTTGCAACGGCAAATCGGCGCGCACCGCCTTGGCTTTGAGCCGGGCATTTTCGGCTTGTGCGCGACTGGCGAACGGTCCCAATTGCAGGCGCAAAGCGGGCTGGCCAGCGACGCTGACCGATGCGCTATGCACCACCAGGCCGGCGCGCTTGAGGCGGCTGGCCAGTTGCTCGGCATTGGCGGCGCTGGCATAGCTGCCCAGGTTGACCATGAAACGACCGGCGCTGGCCGGCACCGGCGCGTTGCTGGTGGTGCTGGCCGGTGCCGCGGGCGCCGCTGCGGCGGATGGTTGGACCGGCGCCGTCGGCGTCACCGATGGCGTCACCGCCACCGGCGCGGGTGCGGGCTTGGCCGTGGCGACCGCCAAATCCTGTGGTAGCGCATCGCTGCGCACGCTGACTGGGGCATCGATGGTCGTCACCTGATCCGCCGCGGGCATCGTCGGGTTGGTGGCGGTCACCGGCGCTGCCGTTTCAGACCCAGGCGCATCCAGCGCCGCCGCCAAGCCGCTCGGCGGGATCGGCGCATCCAGGGGGACCATGCGGGTAGAGAAATCGCGCTCCGGCGGCAATGGAATATCGATCGGTTGCACATCGCCGGGGACCGGGGCGCTGCCGTCAAACAGCATCGGCAGGAAAATGATCGCGGCGATGACCAGCACACTGGCGCCGATCAGTCGTTTCTTGAGCGCGGGATCCATGGGCATTCCAGGTTTTGGGTAGCGCCGATTATACCGGGCTCGGCTGGCGGCACCGCGGTTCGATCAGCGGCCGGCCTCGGCCTCGGCGCGCAAGATCGCGGCGACGACATGGAACGAGCCGAATCCAAGGATGCGCGCGGTCGGCGGCAACATCGATCGGGCCGCCGCCAGGGCTTGCGCGGCACTCGTCTGTGGGCTCGCGGCCACCGTTGGCAGGGCCGCTCGCAGCCGCGCCAAGGTGGTTTCGGCGCTCTGTCCGCGCGGGCTGTCGGCCGCCAGACCCAGCACCTGCCAGTGACTGATGTAGGCGTGCAAAGGGGTGACGACCCCGGCCAGATCCTTGTCATCGAGCAAACCAAAAATGGCCACCGTGGGTTTGGGTTGGGCGCTCAGGTATTCGGCCAACGCGCGCGCGGCCTGCGGGTTGTGCGCGACATCGACGATCAACTCTGGCGCCCGCGCCAGCACCTGCAAGCGACCCGGCGCGGTGGCTGTGGCCACGCCGGCGGCAAACTGTGCCGGCGTCAGCGGCAACCCACTGCCCAGGCACCGCAGGGCGGTGATCGCCAGCGCCGCGTTGCCGATCTGCGCTGGCGCGCGCAGTTGCGGTAGCGGCAGACGCAGGCAATCCCGCTCGCTCAAGTATTGCCAGGTACTGCCACCGCGGTCGATCTGCCAACGGAAATCGCGACCGGCCTGCAACTGGCGTGCGCCGATGCGGGCAAGTTCGGCGACCAGACTGGCGGGCGGGTCAAGATCGCCAACCACCATCGGCCGACCGGCGCGGGCGATGCCGGCCTTCTCAATGGCGATGGCGGCGCGGGTGGTGCCGAGCAGGCCCTG
>PEUI01000357.1:0-20127 GCA_002785585.1 Lysobacterales bacterium CG02_land_8_20_14_3_00_62_12 | reverse complement strand
ATGGCGACATCGGCAGCGATCAGATTGACCGCATCCAGACGCCCGCCGAGGCCAACCTCCAACACCGCCACATCGAGTTCGGCAGCGGCAAAAATCAGCCACGCCGCCAGCGCACCCGCTTCAAAATAACTCAGCACGATGCTGCCGCGCGCGGCCTCGATGCGGGTGAACGCATGGATCAGATCGGCGTCGTTCACGTCGCAGCCGGCGACGCGGATGCGCTCGTGATAACGCAGCACATGCGGCGAAGTAAACGCGCCGACCCGATAACCGCCGGCGCTCAGCATGGCTTCCAGAAACGCCACCGTTGAGCCCTTGCCATTGGTGCCGGCCACGCTGATCACCCGACGCGCAATCGGCGGCGCGCCCAAGGCCCGCCAGACCGCGCCGACGCGGTCCAACCCCAGCACGATTTCGCGCGGCGGCAGGGTCAGCCAGTGCTGCAACCAGTCATCCAGTGTCCGCATGGTTTGCCGCGATCAAAGCCAAGCTTGCAGCATAACGGCGGCGACCGCCGCTCGTCAGCTCGGCGCGCAGTTGCCTGTTGCCGTTCGGCCAGCGCTCGCCCACAATGTCGACATGAACCAGCCCCCCAACATTCAGGTCAGCGTGGCCACGCGTTTTCTGGACGAGCATTCAACGCCCAGCGATGGCCGATTTGCGTTTGCCTACACCATCACCATCAAGAACCAGGGCAAGATCGCCGCGCAACTGATCAGCCGCCACTGGATCATCACCCACGGCAGCGGCAAGGTGGAAGAAGTGCGTGGCGACGGCGTCGTCGGCGAACAGCCGCATCTCGGCCCGGGCGAAGCCTTCGAGTACACCTCGGGCGCGGTCCTGGATACCGCCGTCGGCACCATGCAGGGCAGCTATCAAATGCTCACCGAAGATGGCAATGCCTTTGATGCGATCATTCCGCGGTTCACGCTGTCGGTGCCGCGGACCTTGCATTGAGCCATGAGCACCTACGCGATTGGTGACGTACAGGGCTGCCACGACGCCCTGGTCAGCTTGCTGGACAAACTCCACTTCGATCCGGCGCAAGACCAACTCTGGTTCTGCGGCGACCTGGTCAATCGCGGCGGCCAGTCACTGGAAGTACTGCGCCTGCTGCGCTCGCTCGACGCGCAAGCGACGGTGGTGCTGGGCAACCACGATCTCAGCCTGCTCGCGGTATCGGTGCGCAGCGAAGACGAACAACAGCGCGCCAATGCCGACCTGCGTCGCGTGCTGACGGCGCCGGATCGCGATGATCTGCTCAACTGGCTGCGCCAGCGCCCGCTGTTTCATTGCGATCGCGATCTCGGATTTGCCATGGTCCACGCCGGCCTGGCGCCCAAGTGGACGCTGGCGATCGCCGCCGCGCGAGCCGCCGAAGTCGAGCGAAAACTGCGTGGCGACAGTTATCAGCGGCTGCTCCGAAATATGTTCGGTGATCGCCCCAACACCTGGTCCAAAACCCTCAGCGGCGATGATCGACTGCGCTGCATCATCAACGTGATGACGCGCATGCGTTATTGCGATATCCACGGCCGCATCAACCTCAACGACAAAGGCGCGCCCGGCACTCAAAAACCGGGCTTTTATCCCTGGTTCGAAGTGCCCGGCCACAGCCAGCGCGACCTGCCGATCCTCTGCGGGCATTGGTCAACGCTCGGCCTGATGCAGGGCATGGGCGTGCATGCCCTCGACACCGGCGCGGTCTGGGGCGGTCGGCTGACGGCACTGCAACTCGGCCCCGAGCCACGCATCATCTCCATCGCCTGCGCCGCACGCGCGCAAGTCGGTCGCAAAAGCGTTTGAGGTCTAGCGTCCAGCAGCAACGCACCCAATCCAGCGTCGCCAAACCCCCAACCCAACGCGGCGCTGGGCGGCTTGGGGCGTTGCGCGGCGGGTTTTGGGGCTCTACTTGCGGAGGCGTTGTAAATCGACGAAGGCGAAGGCTTGGGCGTGTTGGGCATCGGCGGGGTGGGCGATGCGCGCGGTTTCGCGCCATTCGGCGGCGATGAGTTCCGGGAAAAATACGTCGGCTGCGGTGACCCAGGTGTCGACCAGGGTCAGATGGAGGGCTTCGGCCTGGGCGATGCAGAGGGCGTAGATTTCGCCGCCACCGATCACTATCAATTCATCGCTGACTTGCGCCAGGGCAGCGTCGAGCGAGGCCACCACTTGCATGCCGACATAGGGCGCGGCGCCACTGCGGGTCAACACCAGGTTGCGCCGTCCCGGTAGCGCCCGGCCCAGCGATTCGGCGGTCTTGCGGCCCATCAACAGGGTTTTGCCATGGGTCAATTGCTTGAAGCGTTTCAGGTCATCGGGCAGCCGCCAGGGCAATTGGCCGCCGACACCGATGCCGCGCTGTTGATCCAGCGCCGCGATCAAGGTCAGTCGCGGGGAGGGCGGCGTCATCCAGCGCTCCGCCGGCGACCGGTGATGCGCACCCAGTCTTCTTGCTGGACCACTTCCAGTTCGCTGAAGTCGGCCGCGAACGCCGCCATGACTTCGCCTTCCTGGCCGCGCAGGATGCCGGAGAGCGCGATCAGGGCGCCCGGCCGACAGAGCGCCGCCAATGTCGCTTCCAGCGCGATCAACGCACTCGCCAGAATATTGGCGACGACGACATCGGCGCTCAGCACCGGCGCGTTTTCTGGCGTGTACAGATGCAGGTGATCGAGCACGCCGTTGCGCTCGGCGTTGTCGTGGCTGGCCAGCAGCGCCTGCGGATCGTTGTCGATGCCGATCGCTTCGGCGGCGCCGAGTTTCAGCGCGGCAATCGCCAGAATGCCGGAGCCACAACCGAAATCGATCACCCGGCGGCCGCTCAGTGCCAAGCCATCCAGCCAGTGCAGACAAAGGGCGGTGGTGGCGTGGGTGCCGGTACCAAAGGCCAGGCCAGGATCGAGCCTGATGACAACCTGGTCCGGCTGGTCGGGCGGCTCGATATTCCACGGATAGATAAAGGTCCGCCGGCCGAACGCCATCGGTTTGAACTGGTCCATCCAGGCGCGGGTCCAGTCGGCATCGGCGACATCGCGAAAGCTGACCCGCTCCGGCGTCAGCCAGGCCACCATCAGTTGCAGGGCATCGAACAGTCCGCCGCGATCCACCGTGGCCTCGAACAGCGCGTTCACGACGACGTTCGGCCACACTGGCGTTTCGCCGGCCGCCGGTTCCAGGATCGGAACATCTTCGGCATCGAGCAAGGTCACCGACAACGCGCCCAGGTCTTCGAGCGCCGCCTCGACGCGGGCGAGACTGTCTTTTTGTACGACCACCGAAAGTTCAAGCCAGGACATCAGGTTCCCTCTTGCGTTGATTGGGATCGGTCAGCACGCGCTCAGCGGCAGCAGGCGTGGCATTCCGGTACGCTCGAAGCGCACCACGTCGCCAGAAATCTTGTAGATCAGCAACCAATCCGGCTCGATGTGGGTATCACGGAAGCCACGCCAGCCGCCTTTCAGCGGGTGGTCGAAGTGGGTTGCTGGCAATGGCTTGTCCTCGATGAGCAAGCCCAGCAAGGCCTTGAGCTTGTCCATATCCTTGCCGCGTTTCTGCGCCTGCTTCACGTCGCGCTTGAATTGGCCGGAATAGACTGGCTGGCGCATCAGATGCCTAATTGGTTGAACAGGTCGTCAGCATCCTTGGCGTGGTGCAGGTCTTCGCCGCGTTCGCTTTTTGCCAGCGTTTCCGCCGTCAGCGCGTTGGGTACGCGCATCTCGAAGGGCAACGCCTTTTCCTTGGCAATCTTGGTCAGCGCAATGCGCCCGAATGACGTAACCAAAGCCCCATGCCTGCCAGCACGGCGGCAGCTTCATTCTTCAGCGTTTCATCAATCCGCGCCCGGACCAATGCAGTTGCCGCCATGATTTAGTACCCCGATCAGCTTGAACGCGAATTTTAGCTCAATCGGAACACAACGAGCGACGCTTACCGGGTCACAGGCCGATCACTTTTTCGCGGCGTTCGGCGATGCGCTTTTCCAGATAGTGGATGTTCGCGCCACCGGCCTGAAAACCCGGGTCGGCGATGATTCTGGCTTGCAGCGGCACATTGGTCTTGATGCCGTCGATCACCAGTTCGGCCAGCGCCACCCGCATCCGCGCCATCGCCTGGAGGCGATTGGGCCCGTGCACGATCAATTTGCCGATCATCGAATCGTAGTTCGGCGGAATCCGATAGCCATCATAAATATGCGTATCGACGCGCACGCCGGGTCCACCGGGAGCGTGAAAGCGGGTAATCACGCCCGGACTCGGCAGAAAACTTTCCGGGTCTTCGGCGTTGATTCGGCATTCGATGGCGTGGCCGCTGATGCGGATGTCCTCTTGGCGCAGTGAAAGTTTGTGGCCGCTGGCGATCAACAATTGCTCGCGCACCAGATCGACGCCGGTAATCATTTCGGTGACCGGGTGTTCGACCTGGATGCGGGTGTTCATCTCGATGAAATAAAACGCGCCATCCTGAAACAAAAACTCGAACGTGCCGGCGCCGCGATAACCGATCCGCACACAGGCATCGACGCAGACTTTGCCGATGGCGGCGCGTTGTTCCGGCGTGATGCCGGGCGCGGGCGCCTCTTCGAGCACTTTTTGGTGGCGCCGCTGCATCGAGCAATCGCGTTCGCCCAGATGGATCGCGTTGCCTTGGCCGTCGGCCAACACCTGGATCTCGATATGCCGCGGCGTTTCGAGAAATTTCTCCATGTAGACCATGTCATTGTTGAACGCTGCCTTGGCCTCGGCGCGCGTGGTCTGGATGGCATTGGGCAGGGCCGACTCGGTATGCACCACGCGCATGCCGCGACCACCGCCACCACCGGCAGCTTTGATGATGACCGGATAGCCGATGCCCCGCGCCAGCGCCGCGTTGCTCGCCACGTCGTCGTCCAGCGGGCCATCGGAACCCGGCACGCAGGGCACGCCGGCGGCTTGCATCGCTTTGATCGCCTGCACCTTGTCGCCCATCAAGCGGATTACGTCGGCGGTTGGCCCAATGAAGACGAAGCCGGATTTTTCGACGCGCTCGGCGAAATCGGCGCTTTCGCTCAAAAAGCCGTAGCCCGGATGGATCGCCTGGGCGTCGGTCACCTCGGCGGCAGCGATGATGCGCGGAATATTGAGGTAACTTTCCTGCGCCGAGGCGGCGCCGATGCAGACCGACTCGTCGGCCATGCCGACGTGCTTGAGGTTGCGGTCGACGGTGGAATGCACCGCCACCGTTTTGATGCCAAGCGCGTGACAGGCGCGCAATACGCGCAGGGCAATTTCGCCGCGATTGGCGATGACGACTTTATCTAGCATGGTGGGCGGCAATGGTCGGGAAGGGGGGGGCGCGGTCAGCGGGTTGTCGAAACTGGGTCGTGAAATCAACGGTGGCGGTGGCGCCAATCGATGCGCTGGTCCACCCGGCCGGGTTGCCGACGCCGGATCCATCAGGCGATGACAAACAACGGTTCGTCGAACTCTACCGGTTCGCCGCTCTGCACCAGGATGGCAGCGATCGTGCCGGAAACATCGGCCTCGATCTGGTTGAACATTTTCATCGCCTCGATGATGCCAAGCACATCCCCGGCTTTGACATGCTGGCCGACCTTGACGAACGGCGGTGCTTCCGGATTGGGCGATCCGAAGTAGGTGCCAACCATCGGTGCGCGCAGAATGTGGCCGTCTGGCAGGTCGCGGTGGCTGGCGGCATGCACCGTCTCTTCGTGCGGCGCATGGTTGGGGCCGGCGGTGCTCAGCCGTTGTTGTTCGACATGCACATGGGTCACCGGTGCGGCGGCTGCCGGTGCATTCGCCGCCACCCGGGCAGCGCGGGTGAGACGAATCGTCTCCTCGCCTTCCTTGATCTCCAGCTCGGTCAGGTTCGATTCTTCCAGCAGGTCGATCAGCTTTTTGATTTTGCGTAAGTCCATCGTCGATTCTCACCTTTTGCAAGCAAACTGTTGGCGGGCGTGCGCAACCCAACTCGCCCACGTTCAATGGGGATTTCCACTGGCCGCCGCGGTGCGTGTGGCGACCTGAAACCAAAAACTTCAGCCGCTGGCGGACTGGCTATCCAGCCGCCGAATGGCCACCTGCAAAGCCAGTTCATAACCCTGAGCGCCGAAGCCACAGATGACGCCGACCGCCAGATCCGAAAATAACGAACGCTGGCGGAAGGCCTCCCGCGCATGCACGTTCGACAGATGCACTTCGATAAACGGCAGGCGGCTGGCAGCCAGCGCATCACGCAGCGCCACGCTGGTGTGGGTGAAGGCGGCCGGATTGATCACGATGAACGCCGTTTTGTCGCTGATCGCGGCATGAACCCGCTCAATCAAGGCCAATTCGCTGTTGCTCTGCAAATGGCTGAGATGCTGCCCGGCGGCTGCCGCCTGCTGCTCGGCGCGCGCCACGATGGCGGCCAAACGCTCGCCGCCGTAGGTCGCCGGTTCGCGCTGGCCGAGCAAATCCAGGTTGGGCCCATTGAGCAGGAGGATCTCTGACACTGGCGCATCCGAAGTGGGTGCGTAGTTTGGAGGTTTGGCGCCGGTAAGTCCATATCCCGACAAATTGCGCGCTTATGCTGGCACGTTCGCAGCAAACAGCGTTGCGACAGAGGTCCTTAGCGATGCGCCGCTTCGTGCGCCAGCAGCCAGTGTTTGCGCTCCAGACCACCGCCGAAGCCGGTGAGGCTGCCGTCAGCGCCGATCACCCGATGGCAGGGCACGATGATCGGCAACGGGTTGCGGCCATTGGCCAGACCGACCGCCCGGGCCGCGGTGGGCTGGTTGATGCGGCGCGCAAGTTCGCCGTAGCTGATCGACTCGGCATAGGGAATCCTCCGCAAGCCGGCCCAGACCCGGCATTGGAAGGCGGTGCCGCGTGGCACCAGGTCCAAATCAAAATCCCGACGGCTACCGGCGAAGTATTCGCGCAATTGGCCGCTGACCTCCGCCAATCGCTCCGGAGCGTACTGTTGGGGGCCAGCATCGGACCAGGGATGGCGCTCCTGTTCGAAGCCGACATGGCACAGCCCCGCAGCGTTGGCGATCAGCAACAGTTGGCCAATCGGCGTCGCCAGTTGGTCGTACCACAGCATTTCAGTTTCCATCATCACTCCCGTCTTGCCATAAATGCATCGCCGCGTAGCCGATTGAGTCCCTAAACTGCTGTAAATCCGGTGGCAGGAAGCCACCGCTTCGGATCGGTAAAGTGGCGTTGCAAGACGAACACAACCCGAAGTAGCAGCGCTCCGGAAGTAGCAGCGCTCGAATTTGGAGTGCGGGAGCTTGCTCCCGCTTTGCTCTCCGGCGCGGTGGTGATTACCGCGAGCACCACAGCGAGCGCGACAGCGAGCACAGCGGCGGCAAGCCGCCGCACTCCAAAGTGACCGCACGCCGAAGGAAGTCGGTCGCTGGCTACGTCGATCCTAGGTCCTCAGTCCTCAGGCCTCTGGCCGCCAGATAAGCCGTCACCGTGCTCGCCAGTCCGGCATACAGGGCATCGTTGATCAGGGCGTGGCCGATCGAGACTTCGGCAATGCCGGGCGCGGCGCGCAACAACACCGGCAGATTGGCCTGGTCGAGATCGTGGCCAGCATTGACCCCGAGGCCAACCGCCTGCGCGCGCGCGGTCGCCTCGGCGCATTGTTGCAAGCGCTGGGCAAAATCGCCGTGGGCAAACGCTTCGGCATAGGGTCCGGTATACAACTCGATGCGATCAGCGCCGAGTTCGCGGGCGCGCTCAAGGTCGGCGCTGTCGGCGTCCATGAACAAACTGACGCGGGCGCCCAGTGCCTGAAGTTCAGCGATCAGCGGGCGCAAGCGGGCGCCGTCCTGGCGCAGATCAAAGCCATGATCCGAGGTGATCTGGCCGTCGCTATCGGGCACCAGCGTCACTTGGTCGGGACGCGCGCTGGCGACCAAAGCGATCAGTCCTGGGTAGCCGCTGGCCGTGGCGGCGGCGAATGGATTGCCTTCAATGTTGAACTCCAGGCGTTCGCGCTGGCCGCGCCCGCGATTGGCGGTGGCCAGCCATTGCGCCAGCGCGGCGACATCGCGTGGCTGGATATGGCGTTGATCCGGGCGCGGATGCACGGTCAAGCCATCGGCACCGGCGGCAATCACCACGTTGGCGGCGTCGATGACGCTGGGCAAACCGCCACCGCGAGCATTGCGCAGCACCGCGATTTTGTTGAGATTGACGCTGAGTTTGGTCATGGCATGATAGTGCCATGGCTCGGCCGCATTGGCGAGTCGGCAGGGAACCCATCGCGCATGGCTACGGCAGGCTTGATTACAGCGCTACGACGGAGCGTCGCCAGCGGGTGGCTGCTGGTCGCTGGCATGATCGCGGCCACCGCCTGGGCGCCAGCAGCGGCCGACACCGTTGCCGTCAAGGCGGCGGGGACACCGCTGATCACCCGCTTCGGGCCGGAAGATTTTCCGGTGATCCCGCGCTTCACGTCGATCCAGGTGGACCAAGAAGATCGCGTTTTCATCGGTAACAGTGAAGGCGTGTTGGTGTACGCCGGAAGCCGCTTCGAAAACATCGCCTTGCCGAATGCGAGCTGGGCGCGCAACACCAGCAGCGATCAGCAAGGCCGGGTCTACGTCGCCAGCTTCGATCACTTCGGCCGACTCGATCCATCGGCTGGCGGCGATTGGCATTTCACCGATCTGGATCAGCTGGCCGGCAATCCGCTTGGCGCGCACCAGGTCGGCGAAGTTTGGGATGTCTGTTTGCGTCCCGAGGGTGCCTATTTCGCCACCGCCAGCCACTTGTTCCTGGCGCGCAACGACGGCACCCTCGGCGCCTGGCCGCTGGCGGCGCCGGTGCATCTGTTGTTTCCGGTGGCCAATGACTTGTGGCTGCGCATTCCCGGACAGGGTTTGGTGCGCTTCAACGATGGCCGTTTCGAGTTATTGCCTGGCGGCGAGCGGTTTGCCGATAGCAGCATCGCCGCCGTGCTGCCGCACCCGCAAGGGCAATTGATCGTTTCTCGAACCGCTGGTTTTTACCTCGCGGAGGCGACCGGTATTCGGCCGCTGGCGAGCGTCCTGGGGGCCGCGCTGAGTGCTTTGCAGGCCTATCACGCCATCGTCCTGGACGACGGCAGTTATGTGGTGGTGACCTTGACCGGGGAGCTGCTGCGCTTTGCCCAGGACCTGGCGCTGATTGATCGCTTCAGTCTCAGCCAATACCCGGTGCTGCAAATCGCTAGCGATCACCATGGCGGCTTGTGGGCCGCTACGGACGGCGATCTGGTGTATTTGCAGTGGCCATCGCCGTGGACCCAGGTCAGCGAAAGCGACGGCCTGTTTGGGGTGATCGAGACCAGCACCTGGTGGCACCGGCGCCGCTGGGTGGGTACCTCGATGGGCCTGTTCGTCAGCACCGAAGATGCGCGCGGCCGCCTGCGTTTCGAGCCGTATCTGTTCGCCAATGAGGAGGTGTGGGATTTTTTGGTCACGCCCTCGGCGCTGTTGATTGCGGCCCGCAACGGCGTGTTTGCCTTGACTTCCGATCAACCCCCGACGGCGCCGCCAACCGCGATCGGCACGACCACCTACCCGTTTGCACTGTATGCCTCGACCCAGCGCAAAGACACCGTGTACGTGTTGGATGACGACGGTTTTCAGATATTGCGCCACCCGGCCGATCATTGGATCGAGGCGGGTCGACTGGCGGTCGCTGAGGTTTCGGCAAGCTCGATGGTGGAAATCGATGCCGACCATCTGTTGCTCGGTAGCAATCGCGGCGCGCCCTGGCTGATCACTTTGAGCGCCGATGGTCGCCAAGTGGCCGCGCGCCAGCGGCTCGGGTCGGCGTCGGGCCTGCGGCTGGCCGACACCGATGTGTCGCGGGTGGTGACCCTGGACGGCAACCTTTACGTTGCCAGCAAACACGGCTTTCATCGCTGGCATGATGGCAAGTTGGCAGCCGACCGCCTACAAGGTTTGGCGCAACTGCTCAAGCGACCGCAAGAAGCCGAATTGGCTACCGCCGCCGATGGCACCAGCTATGCCTACGACAGCCGTTCGTTGTTTCGACGTCGGCCGCCATCGGGCATTTGGGAGCCGGTGCCGCTGGAATCACCGATGGCGCGCGGCCTGTTGGGTCTGGACATCGAAAGCGACGGTCGGCTATCGGTGGTCGCCTGGGGTGGCTTGCTGACCTTCGATCCGGCATTGAGTCTGCCGCAAAAAGCCCCATTGCGGACGCGATTGCAGCGCGTATGGTGGTCGGCCGAGGGCGCTCCGGCGCAGGCCTTGGACCGTGCTGGCCATCCCCCAGTGGCGCTGGATCGGGTGCGCTCGATCCGCTTCGATTACGGCGTCAATGGCGGCGAGCGTGGCTTGCAATTTCACAGCCGGTTGCGCGGCAGCGATATCGATTGGAGCCCCTGGAGCACCGAGTTGGAGCGCAGTTTCAACCGACTGGCGCCGGGCCAATACACGTTCGAAGTAGTTGCCCGCGATGTCGCTGGCGAGCTCGCCGAGCCGGCCACCTGGGCCTTTTTCATTCCACCGCGCTGGTATCAAACCGCGTGGGCGCGGATCGGTCTGTATCTTTTGCTGGCGGCATTGGGTGGCGTACTGGCCTGGATTCATCACCGTTGGCGCTCGCGCAAGCTGCACCGATACGCTGAAACTTTGGAGCATCAAGTGGCCGCGCATACCCGCACCTTGGCCATGGCCAACCAGCGCCTGGCGCGCATTGCGGTGCAGGATGGATTGACCGGATTGACCAATCGCCGCGGTCTTGATGAGTTTTTGCAAACGCAGTGGGCGGCTTCGTTGCAACTTCAGCAGCCACTGTCGGTGCTGATGCTCGATGTCGACCACTTCAAGCAATACAACGATGAACACGGACACCTGGCCGGCGACGAAGTGCTCAAACAGTTGGCCCAGGTGTTGGGCAAAGCGGTGGCCGAAGGCGACGAACTGCTGGCGCGTTATGGCGGCGAAGAGTTTGTGCTGGTGTTGCCGGGCACCAGTCTGGAAAACGCCATCGAGCGCGCCGAATTGATCCGCCAGCAATGCCAGTTGCCGACTGCCGTGGGTGGCGGGATCACCGTCAGTATCGGTGTCGCCTGCCTGGTGCCACACGCCGGGATCGGCGCCGAACAATTGCTGGCGGAGGCCGATGCCGCTTTGTATCGCGCCAAGAAACATGGCCGCAATCGGGTCGAGCGGGGGCGTGCCGGCTGATCTCGGCGGCAATGGTTTCAACCAACGCGAGGGCTTGGCTACACTGCCGACCACAATAGCCATCAGCGGATCGCCATGACCTCGAACCCCAGCGGGCTTTCCCCGGTTTCAGCGGCTGATCTGGCGCAGGTAGAAGCCTGGCTACAGGCTTTGCAAGACCGCATCAGCACAGCGCTGGAAGCCGCCGATGGCGCTGCGCGCTTTGTCGAAGATCGTTGGCAGCGCGAAGAGGGTGGCGGTGGCCGGACCCGCGTGTTGAAAGCGGGCGCCGTATTCGAGCAGGCCGGCATTGGTTTCTCCAAGGTCACCGGCGCGGCGCTGCCGGGCGCCGCCAGCGCGCATCGGCCGGAACTCACCGGTCAGCCTTGGGTGGCGATGGGCGTGTCGCTGGTCTTGCATCCGCGCAATCCGCACCTGCCGATCACGCACATGAACGTGCGCCTGTTCAGCACCACCGGCAGCACTTCCGGATGGTGGTTTGGCGGCGGTTTCGATTTGACGCCGTGCTATCCGGTGGACGCCGACATCGAACACTGGCACGCCACCGCGCGTGCCGCCTGCGCGACGTTTGGCGATGATGTTTACGCCGAGTTCAAAGCCTGGTGTGACCGCTATTTTTTTCTCAAGCACCGCAACGAAACTCGCGGCGTCGGCGGCCTGTTTTTTGACGATCTGAATCGCTGGCCGTTTGCCCGGTCATTCGCATTCATGCGGGCGATTGGCGATGCGTTTTTACCGGCTTATCTGCCGATCGTCGAGCGCCGCAAAGACACGCCTTACGGCGAGCGCGAACGCCAGTTTCAGCTCTATCGGCGGGGTCGTTACGTCGAGTTCAACCTGGTCCATGATCGCGGCACCCTGTTTGGCCTGCAAAGCGGCGGCCGCACCGAATCGATCCTGATGTCGCTGCCGCCACTGGTGCGCTGGGAATACGCCTGGCGGCCGGAGCCGGGCAGCGCCGAAGCGCGACTCGATGACTATCTGCGACCACGGGAGTGGTTGCGGGGTTGATCGGGCAGTTTGCTGGTTTTGCCTGGACGGTATGTAGTCGTTCGATTACACTGCGACCGTATTCTCGCTCAAAACACTTCCCGAGTTCACCGCTTGGCTCGACAGCTTGGCCGATGCCAAGGTGCGCGGTGTGCTGATGGCTCGGCTCAAGCGCCTTGAGCGTGGCCTGATGGGCGACGTCGAGTCACTGGGCGATGGCTTGTTGGAGCTGCGCATCCACCTGGGGGCTGGCTGGCGTGTGTACTTCACACAGCACGGCAGGCAACGGTTGGTGCTGTTGACTGGCGGCAGCAAACGCACGCAGAAAAGCGACATGCGACGCGCCAAAGCGCTGGCAGCAGCGCTGGATTGACCGGAGAAAACCTCATGAACAAACGCATCAAAGTAGACGATCTGCCCGCATTTGACGCCACCCCCTATCTCGAAAACGAGATCGCAATCGCCGCCTACCTAACCGATATTCTGCAAGCCAATGATGCCGCCCTGTTGGCCGCTGCGCTCGGCGATATTGCCCGCGCCCGCGGTATGACCGAGATCGCCAAATCGGCCGGAATCACCCGCGAAGCTCTCTACAAAGCACTCCGCGCCGACAGCGCACCCCGTTTCGACACCGTTAGCCGTGTCTGTGCCGCCTTGGGCGTACGCTTGGTGGCACAACCCGTGCAAGCCTGATCGGTACCCCGTTCGAGCGGCTACGCGGCGGCCGCACCGAATCGATCCTGCGATCATTGCCACAGTGGACATGGCTGCGACCGCGCCAGTGTTGGCTGCGGCTCGCCACCTTGGCCATCACCAAGTTTGTTCTGGCGGCGCCATCGAGTTCCAGAACGAGGGGCCTTCGTCGCCGGCCGGACCCATTTCGCAGCCGCCGCAGACTTTCATGCTGGGCCGGTCATTGGCCATTTGGGCTTTGAAGTCGGCGCGCGCCTGGCCGGCCAGAATCTCGCTGTAACGCTGGATTTTGAGATTGCCGAGAACGCCCGCCTGTGGATGGATGCAGCACGGCACCACCAAGCCATCGGTATCGACGTAGAGCAGGCGCACTTCGCCGAACCAGGGATGCGCATTGAATGCTTCGGGTTCGGCCATGAACACACAAACGCCTTTCGGCGCTTGAATGTCGCGGCCGGTCATGTTCTCGATCGATTCCGGCAAAGCCATCCAGCCGCGAAACTCCGGCAGCCAACCCAAGGGCTGCAGCAACTGGGTCCAGCGCAGCGCGTCTTCGCGGTGGTTGACGATGGTCTTGGTGATCAATTGGGTGGCCGACGACCAGCGAGTGGGTGAAAACGAGGCGCCGATGGGCGCGATTCCCGCTCGCTGGTTCGGAGCGGGTGCGGCGGGCTGCGGCTAATAAAGGGTCAACGGTTACGCTAACGCTGGCGCCATGGCTATCGCAGGCGCGCCGTCAAAGTCCGTTGCGTTGCGCGTCGACCCGGGCTTTCAGTTCGCGGTAGCGCTGCAATTTGATTTCGAACTCGGCGCGGAGCTTGCTCTTTTCGGTCTCGCGTTGCGCGATCTGCTTGGTGGTCATCTCAATTTGATGACGCACCAATTTCAGTTGGTCGGTAGTGGTTTGCGGCACCGGTTTTTTGGCGCGCTCGAAGCTGGCGGCGTGCGCAAGAATTTCGGCGAGCGATTTTTCCTGGCTGGCCAGTGACAGCCGACTGGTGGCGGTATTGGCCTCGATCACCTCCAACTCTTGATCGCGGGCCCGCAGCAGCTCCGCTTCGGTGACATAGGAACTGGTCAGGGCATTGTCGAGCGTGGCCTGGTGGTCAGCGATTTCCTTGGCCTTGGCCAGCCGCGCGGCTTCGGCTTTGTCGGCAGCAATTTCTTCGGCGGTTTTTTGCCGCTGCATGGTTTTGATCGGCAAGCCCTGGGCATCAAGCTGGGCGCCACCGCCAGTGCAGCGCTTGGGGTCATAACTTTGACTGTAGGACACCGCGCCTTTGGCATCGGTGCATTTGTACATTTTGGCGGCGACGCTGCTGTTGCCGAGCAGCACGGCCAGGCCGGTGAGGGTCAGGGTCAAAACCGGCAGAATCGGGGCTTGCGGTCGCATGGTGTCCTCCAGAGAGCTAGGGTGCGGCGCTGCTGGCCACACCGTAGCGCTTACGATAGTCGATCAGCGTGTCCCGGTGCTGAACCAGTAGCGGGTCTTCGGCAACCAGGGTCAGCAACTCGTCCAGCCCGGCGATCGCCAACACCGGCAAGTGGTAATGCTGCCGTACTTCCTCGGCGGCCGATAGCGAGCCGACACCAACTTCTTGCCGATCGAGCGCAATCAGCACACCGGCGGCAACCGCGCCCTGTGCCTCGATCAGCGCCACCGCTTCGCGCACCGAAGTGCCGGCGGTGATCACATCGTCGACAATCAGCACCCGGCCCTTGAGCGGCGCGCCGATGATGAGGCCGGCTTCGCCGTGGTCTTTGGCTTCCTTGCGATTGAACGCCAACGGCAGGTCACGGCCATGCCCTTCGGCGAGGGCAATCGCCGTGCTGGTGGCCAGCGCGATGCCCTTGTAGGCCGGGCCGAACAGCATGTCACAGGTCAGGTTCGATTGCGCCAGGGTGGTGGCGAAGGCGCGGCCCAACTGTTGCAGTGCGCGGCCGGTGTTGAACAAGCCGGCATTGAAAAAATACGGGCTGACGCGCCCCGACTTCAGCGTAAAACGGCCGAAGCTGAGTACTTGGTAGTGCAGCGCCAATTGCAAAAACGCGCGTTGATGGGCTTGCATGCGTGGGTTTGTCCGCCTTCTGCAAGAATAGCCAAACCACAACGACCGCACCAGAGCGATCCCAGATTAAGCCCATGCGCATCATCAGCTTTAACGCCAACGGCATTCGCTCGGCGGCCAGCAAAGGATTTTTCGACTGGTTTGCCGGCCAGCACGCCGATCTCTTGTGCGTGCAGGAAACCAAGGCTCAGCCGGAGCAATTGCGCGACCCGATATTTGCGCCGAGCGGCTACCACGCCTATTTTCGTTCGGCCCAAGCCAAGGGCTATAGCGGCGTCGCGATTTACAGCAAGCAGCAACCCGATGCGCTGATCGAGCGCCTGGACTGGCCGGAACTGGATGACGAAGGGCGCTATCTCGAGGCCCGCTTCGGCAATCTCAGCGTGGTCTCGCTCTATCTTCCCTCGGGCTCATCGGGACCGCTTCGACAGGACTTCAAGTTTGCGATGATGCAACGCTTCACGCCGATCTTGGCCGCTTGGCTCAGCAGTGGCCGTGACTATGTGATTGCCGGCGACTGGAACATCGTGCATGACCAGCGCGATATCCGCAATTTCAGCGCCAACCAGAAGACCTCTGGTTGCTTGCCAGAAGAACGCGCCTGGCTCGACCAGTTGATCAACGGCCAGGGCTGGGTCGATAGTTATCGTGCGCTCAATCCCGACGGCGAGGATTACACCTGGTGGTCGCAACGCGGTGGTGCGCGCGCCCGAAATGTCGGCTGGCGGATCGACTATCAAATGGTGTCGCCAGCATTGGGCGCACGGCTTAAGCAGTGCGCGATTGCGGCCGAACCGAAGTTTTCTGATCATGCGCCGTATTGGGTGGATTACCGGTGACGCTTACCTCGGTGGCCGAGGCAGAGGGGCGTCGGCGCCGGTTGCTGGCGATCGCCCTGCTCGGTTTTGCATCGGGCTTGCCGTTGGCCTTGTCGGCCAGTTCGTTGCAGGCCTGGTTCACCGTCGCCGGGCTTGATCTCCGAACCATTGGCTGGGCGACGCTGGCTGGTCAGGCCTACGTATTCAAGTTTCTTTGGGCGCCGTTGCTGGATCGTTATGCGCCGCCGCTACTGGGGCGTCGTCGCGGTTGGATCTTGCTCAGTCAGCTCGGTTGCGCGGCCATGCTGCTGGCGATGTCGGCACTCGATCCGAGTCGGCAGACGGCGATGATGATCGGCGTTGCGGTGGTACTGGCGCTGTTTTCGGCGACCCAGGACATTGCCTTTGATGCCCATCGCACCGACCTGCTGCCGGCCGCAGAACGGGGCTGGGGCTCGGCCCTGACCCAGACCGGCTACCGCCTGGCGATGGTGGTCTCTGGCGGTGTCGCACTGATTCTGGCGGACCACATCGGTTGGCCGCGGGTCTATCAAGTGATGGCGCTGCTGATGGTGCTGGCGACGGTTGCCACCTGGTGGAGTGCCGATGCCCCGGCCCAGCGTCGGCCACGGACCTTGGTCGACGCCGTGGTGTTGCCGCTGCGCGAGTTTTTATCGCGACCGGCCGCCTGGGGGTGGCTGCTGCTGATCGTGTTTTACAAGTTTGGCGATGCCTTCTCGCAAGCGTTGTCAACGACGTTCCTGTTGCGTGGCGTGGGTTTCAGCCAAACCGAAGTGGGCACCATCAACAAGACTTTCGGTTTGCTGTTTGCCTTGGGCGGGGCTTTGCTCGGCGGCTGGCTGTTAACCCGCATCCGACTGGTGTCGGCGTTGTTGTGGTTTGGTCTGCTGCAGGCGCTCACCAATTTTGGCTACGCCTGGCTAACCACGACCGGCGCCGACCGCGAGGCGCTGATTCTGGTGGTCTGTCTGGATCAGGGTGCGGGCGGGATGGGGGCGACGGCGTTTGGCGCCCTGGTGATGGCGCTGTGTGATCTCCGCTTTAGCGCTTTTCAATTTGCGCTGCTGAGTTCTTTGTCCGCCATCGGCAGGGTGTTTCTCGGGCCGTTGGCGGCCTTTTCCGTCGAGGCGCTGGGCTGGGGACCGTTTTTTGTGCTGACATTTTTCACCGCGCTGCCGGGCTTGGCCTTGGTCTGGTGGCTACGCGCGCGCATTCACGATTTCGATCCGATCGGTATGCGCACATCAGCCTAGTGGCGTGGCCGCTGGGGTGAACGCCAGCCTGCGCGGGCGCGGCGGCGCATTGGGCCGAAGTCGCGGTCCGAGCGAAGCAGTGGGTAGAATGGCCGCAGTCTTCGAACCCTTTGTGGCAGACATGCCGGATTTCACCGTACGCGGAATCGACAACGCCGTCGCCGAGCGCATCAAGGAAATTGCGCGCGCGCGCAACTGGGCGATCAATGACGTGATGATCGACTTGCTCAAGCAGGCGCTGAACATGAATCCGGCGACGCGCACCGATACCGAAGCGGTGACCGATCCGAAAGACGTGGCGCTGTTGGCCGGCACTTGGGGCACCGATGAAGCCGCCGCCTTTCGCGCCGCACTGGAAGCGCTGGAACAAATTCCGCTGGATGTGGCGCAGCCGCTGGGCAAAGCGCGATGAGTCCGAGCGGCGTCGATCAGGCGGCGTAGATCGCGCCGAGCACGCGCGGACCACGGGCACCGGTGACCGTGGTCAGATTGCCCGGGCGATCCTGCAGCCGTTCGCGCGCCAGCCAGGCGAAGGCCATCGCCTCGATGAAATCCGGATCGATTCCGGCGTCCGCGGTCGAGGCCAACGGGATCGGTTGCAAGGCAGTTGCCAAGGCGCCGAGCAGCGTTGGATTGTGGACCCCGCCGCCGCAGGCGAACACTTTGCTGGTCGCTGGCGCGGCGCGCCGCAAGGCAATTGCGATCGAGCGCGCGGTAACTTCGATCAGGGTGGCTTGAACGTCGGCGGCGCTCAGCTTGAGCCCACGCAAATGCCGATCCAGCCAAGCCAGGTTGAAGGTGTCGCGACCGCAGCTTTTGGGCCCCGAGCGTGCAAAATACGGGTCCTGCAAACAGCGTTGCAGCAAGCCAGTATCGCAGCGCCCGCTGGCGGCAAAGGCGCCGCCGTCATCGAGCGCGGTGCCGAGATGGCGCTCGGCCCAGGCATCGAGCAAGGTATTGGCGGGGCCGGTATCGAATCCGCGCACCGGCCCGTCGCTGGGCAGCAGGGTCAAGTTGCCGATACCGCCGAGATTGAGCACCGCGCGCGCGGCCTGTGGATCGTGCAGACAAGCGGCGTGAAAAGCCGGCACCAGCGGCGCGCCCTGACCGCCGGCGGCGACATCGCGGCGACGAAAGTCGGCGACCGTGAGCAGGCCGGTGCGCTCGGCAATGACGTTCGGATCACCAAGTTGCAGCGTGAACGGCGTGGCGCCCTGCACCGCATGCCAGAGGGTCTGCCCGTGCGAACCGATGGCGCGAATCCGGGTGCGGTCGACACCGGCCTGAGCGAGCAAGTGGTTGGCGGCCTCGGCAAAACAGCCACCGATCTCGACATCCAGGCGGCCGACCTGGGCCAGCGAACTGCTGCCATCGCTCAAGGCGAGCGCCAGAATTTCGCGCCGCAGCGTTGCCGGATAAGCCAGGTTGGCGGTGGCCAGCAGCGTCGGCTGCGGCGCAAACCGCACCAAGGCGGCGTCGATGGCGTCGGCGCTGGTGCCAGAAATCAAGCCAATAAACAGATCGGCGGCCGCGGTCACCGCTGTGCCACGGTTCCGTGGCGGGCCTCGGCCTCGGCCAACTGCGCCAGCAGCGGCGCGGTGGCGCGGCGAAACACGGCCAACAGTCCGGCCGCCAGCGGTGGCGGTGGCGGCATCGTCACCGACAGCGGATCGCGATGGACGCCATTGATCCGAAACTCATAATGCAGATGCGGGCCGGTGGCGAGACCGGTCATGCCGACATAACCGATCACGCTGCCCTGGCTGACGCGATTGCCGCGACGGCCATGGCCGGCGATCCGGGACAGGTGGCCATACAGCGTGCTGTGGCCGCGGCCATGATCGATCACCACGGTATTGCCATAGCCGTTCTGCCAACCCGATTGCACGATGCGGCCATCGGCGGCGGCGATCACCGGGGTGCCGCTCGGCGCGGCGTAATCCACCCCGTGGTGGGCGCGCGTTCTACCCAAAATCGGATGTTTTCTGGCCGACGAAAACCGCGAACTGATGCGGGTGAACTCGACCGGTGTGCGAATAAAGGCTTTGCGCAGTGACCGACCCGAGCGGTCGTAATACTCCGGGTTGCTGCCGGGCGGCGTGAAGCGCAGGGCATCGTAACGCTTGCCGCGATTGACAAACGCCGCCGCCAGAATATCGCCGCCGGAAATCTTTTCGCCATCGCGGTAGCGCTCTTGCAGCACCACCGAAAACGCATCACCGACGCGCAAATCTTGCGCAAAGTCGATGTCATAAGCAAAAACTTTGGCCAGTTGCAGGGTCATTGGGTCACTCAACCCGGCTTGCTCGGCGGCGCCGAACAAGGAGTCTTCGATCTGTCCGGAGGCGACCCGAACGCGCAGCTCGACGGCGCCGCCGAGTGCTTGTGCCTGGGGTAGCCCATGGTCGTCCAAGGTGATGAGAAAACGCTCGCCCAGGTCATCGTCGAGCTGCATCCCGGTCAAGGCGCCGCGGTCGTTACGGCGCAGGCCGACGCGGTCACCGGGGCGAAGCTGGCCGAGTCGCGAGGCATTCGGCAAGCCTTGCAGCAGGGCCTGCAACTGCCCGGTTTTGATGCCCTCACTGGCGCAGATCTGGCCCAGGGTTTGCCCCGACTGCACCTGGATCGAAGTCCAGGCGGCGGCTTCTGCCAGTGGCACATAATTGCCGTCAATCAGACCGATCCGGGAATCGTCGTGGCCCGCAGGTGCCGTGGCAGCGGGCGTTGGCAGCGCCAAGGCCAGCCAGACCGTAGATCGATCGGTGCCGGTGAAGACGCTGGCAAAGCTCGGTAGCACCACAAAGACCAGCAAACCGATCACCACCGCGATCAGCGACATGATCCAGCGCTCACCGACCCAGCGGATCGGCGTCACCGCGAAGTTGGGAATGAAATGGCTATCCAGCCGCGCTTGATAGAAGTGGTGGTGGCGGCGCTCGGCGTGACGCCGCACCGTCTGGCGGCGCCGAATCTGCTGTTCCAAATCGATCGGCTGCCAAGCCATCAGAGGTCGCCAGTGAACACCGAGGCGCACCATAGCGGTGTCGAGGAAGCCAAGTCAAACCTATGTTTGGATTGAACAT